>CAYTVK010000237.1:0-2445 GCA_964441725.1 uncultured Candidatus Bathyarchaeia archaeon
CATGTAGGCTTTGCCGTCATAGTTTTCCTCGGCTGGGCTCCCGTAGACCTTGATTGTGCCCTGTATTCCCTCTTTCTCCATCACATGTTTTGTGGCTATGGCTGCCATGAATCCGCTTGTGCCGTGGATGTTGTGTCCGCAGCCGTGACCGCACCCGTCCTCCACCAGCCACTCCTTATGGGGAACAGCCTTGTTGCTGATACCCGGCAGTGAATCGTATTCCCCCATGAAGCCGATTACTGGATTGCCTTCCCCCCACGTTGCTATGAAGGCAGTAGGCATACCTGCTACACCCTGCTCGACATCAAACCCGTGTTTCCTGAGAGTCTCTACATGCAGCTTCGCTGATTTATGCTCAACCAAGCCCAGCTCAGCGTACTCCCATACCTTGTCGCTTACCTCGATGAACTCCTCCCTGTGTTCATCGATCCATTTCCAAGCCTCTTCTTTCAACATGGTTACTTGATGAGTTCAATTGATTGTTAAAATTATGGGGAGACACCGTACTCAACCACAGTAACGTGTTTTTCACCCAATCTTTTTTCTCCTATGGCTGTCATGTTACCCAAATAAGAGGAATCGACATGAAAGTTGTAGGCGTGATTGGTGGACCGAAGCCCGAGGGTAATACGTACAAGCTTGTTAGGGCTGTGCTTGATGGAGCGCTTGAGGCAGGGCACACCGTGGTTACTTGGAGGCTGAAGGATGTGTATCTTGGTCAGATCGGGTACTTGGACAAGATACTGATGCCCTTGGATGACTTTGGTAAGATGCAGCCAGATTTAGAGTCCATGGGGGCACTGGTGCTTGGCTCACCCATCTGGTATGGGCACGTTGATACGAGGACGCTCAACTTCATCAACAGAACCTATTATTACAACAAGCATTACAGCGAGGAAAACGCTGAGAAGTGGCCAAATGCTCAGCCTGTGAACGTCATAACATACGGTCAAAAAGCAGAGGACAAGTACAATAATGTCTTGGAGTGGCTGGATGGCATCTGGGACTGGTATGGCATGAAGAAGTCAATCAACATCGCAGCCGCGGGAACAGGAGACAACCCGGTGGAGAACAGGAAAGAGCTACTGATGCAGGCTAAGGAGATTGGAAGAAACCTCTGATCCATATTGAATAAAATTTAAACAAGACAAAAACAGGCAGTAAAGATACCATGAGTCAATCGATAGACATCTACTCCCTGATACTTCTCAGCATAGGGTTGGCGATGGATGCCTTCAGCGTTTCACTTGTGGCAGGGTTTGGACTCGGAAAGGTGAAACTATCTGATTCTCTCAAGGTGAGCACATCATTCGGCGCGGCTCATGTGATAATGCCAATCATAGGATGGTATCTTGGGTCAACAGTCATCACGCTGATCCAGAGATGGGATCACTGGATAGCCTTCATACTGCTGGCTTTCGTTGGGGGGAGAATGCTCAGAGAGGGCCTGAATAAGGAGACTGAATCTGTTAACACAGGCGATTTGCTTGGCTTAGGGAACCTCATAATGTTCACTGTGGCTGTGAGCATCGACGCGTTAGCAGTTGGGCTGAGCTTCAGCCTTGAAAAGCTCAGCATTTGGGTGCCTAGTCTCTACATGGGCGCCGGTACACTCATCTTCACCATCATAGGGTTAAACATAGGCAACCGGACGGGGCAGCTTTTCGGTAAGAGAGCCCAGATATTTGGCGGTTTAATACTCATACTGATTGGAGTCAGGATAGTTGTTACCCATATGCTCTAATCCGCTGACTCAGTTGCCCAGTCATCGATTGTTCCAAGGCCCTTACCTATCTCACCTGCTCGTGTAATGGCTAACTTGACGCAGATGGGTCCAACTATCTGGACGAGGAAAGTCGAAGCCGTGATCACGTTGATTATCAAGTAACCAAGAGCTTCGCCCTGTGGTCCATATGATAGGAAACGAGTACCGGTGTTTATCGCCAAACCCACAGCGACCCCGGCCTGACTGAGAAGTCCAAGACCCAGATTCTTGTAGACCGCCGGCTCCGCCCCACCTATCTGGCCGCCTATGCGGGCGCCAGAGTATTTTCCGAGGGTTCGCATGGAGACGTATATTAGGCCCAGTATTCCCATGGATGGGAGCAGTGAGAGCTGGAATCTTGCTCCTATGAGGGCGAAGAAGAGCACGTAGAGTACTGGTCCTGCTTGTTCCACAGTGTATCTTATCCTGTACCCGTGTTCTTGGGAACGGTTGATCAGTATGAAGCCTATAGCCATAGTGGTTAATATCAGGGACATTCCGAGGGTAACGGAGAGACCGACGCTCAGTAAGACTATGCCTATTGAGATAGCCATGCCGTCGTGCTTGTCTTTTATCTTGGTGAGCAGCAGGTCCAGCACTAGGCTCATTATGACGCCGAGCAGCAGGGAGCCTCCGATTTCCACGACGGGTATTAGCAGTATTTGTAGGAGCGAGTTAGA
>CAYTVK010000237.1:2455-3634 GCA_964441725.1 uncultured Candidatus Bathyarchaeia archaeon
GGCGCGGCGGAAGCCACGCGTGAGGCTGTTCTCCACAAAGCCACTGCATAAGCTGAACAGCAACAATGCGAGTGCATCATCCATACCAATGACAGCTAGGAGGCTGGTAGTCAAAGGCCCCTTTGCGTCATACTCAGCCAACACGTCCACCGTCGCTGCTGGAGCCGTGGCCGTTGAGATGGCTCCGAACATTAACGCGGTGTTCACATCTTTTGTGAATAGGTAGACTCCTGTTGCGACTAGGAAGAAGGCTCCGAGGGCCTCCAGCACTAGGATGGATAATATGCTGCGCCCTATCTTGGTTAGTTCATCCAGTTTCAGGTGGCTTCCGATGTCAAAGCCTATGAGCCCGAGGGCTATCTCGCTTATGAAGAGTAGCTCGGAGGAGAGTTCCAGTGGGATGATGTTCAGAAAGGAGGGGCCGAAGGCTACGCCCGTGACTATGAAGCCGACTATCTGGGGGATGCCGAATCTGTTGAATAGTTTGCTCCCGATGAACGCTATTACGATGATGAAGCCTATGAGGGTGAGTGCGTTCTCTGTGAAGATTAGGTCGAGTGTTATTCCGTTGACAGTGCCTGTGCTTCCATGTGCGGAGGTAACCGTTGATAATTGGGCGATTATTAAAACGGCTAAGTAGCCAAGCAGCTGCTTAGTCTTCTTCATTTTCATCGTTACCATGTTCATACTATTTAAAGATAGATCAGGTGGATTAAATGGGTATATACTGATACTATAAACTAACAAGTACTTCCGGTAGCTCAGTGAAGCTATTGATTACGGCGTCAGGGTCCAGTGATTTGATGGTAGCTTCATCATATCCTCTGGTGTTTATCAGCACGAATCTACCCCCAGCCGCCTTGCACGCCTGTGAGTCATGGTCAGCGTCGCCTACGTAGACGAAATCAGATCGATTGTAGAGGATCAGGATGCGGCGGATGGGCTCGGGGGCTGGTTTAATATATTTGCAGTCGTTGCGGGTGACAGAGTGCTTGAAGTATCTTCCGAAGCAGCCATAGTCTTTGCATGCGCTTATCCTATCGTAGGATATTCTCGACGCTGTGGTGACGAGGCCCATCTCGTAACCCAGTTGCTTCAGGGAGTCTAATCCAGTGATGGTGTATAGGAGCAGGACGCTTGAAGCATGGTCAGCCTCCTCCTCAGCCATGAATGGTACGT
>CAYTVK010000238.1:0-3620 GCA_964441725.1 uncultured Candidatus Bathyarchaeia archaeon
ACGCTGTTCCAGCTTGGTTTCACATGCATCGCATGTCTTTTCTTTTTTGGGTGGTGCGGATTCTAGGTGGTAGATTGCTCCGCATTTTGGGCAGCTCCTGCGCTTACTGAGCCTCTGAATAATCACATCATCAGATAGCACAACGTAGACCACGTGGGTAAGCTCAATCCCAAGGCTATCAAGAATCTTATCCAATGCATCTGCCTGAGCCTCGCTCCGTGGGTATCCATCCAGTATGAAGCCATTAGCCACATCAGGTTTACTCATCCGCTCCCTTACAATACCATTAACAATCTCATTGGGCACAAGGTCGCCTTTATTCATGTACTCCTTGGCGATCTTACCATAATCAGTCTCATCCCTCACAGCTTCCCTCAGCATATTCCCCGTAGTAACCACAGGGATGCCGTAGAGATCAGAGATAATACGTGCCCGCGTACCCTTCCCTGAGCCTGGGGGACCCAGCAAGACGATTCTCATAGAACTCAACTCGACTCTGAACAGGGTTACCGTATTAAATAATTTACGCTGCCATTGATCATACAGTGTTGACCGATATTGGATGAGTATGCGCCGTTTCAATCCATGGGGTGGATGCTGATCTTACTGGGCGTCATCTTTGTAGCCCTACCATACATTACACGAGTCGTGCCAAACATCGAGAGAATCCCATGGTGGATCATCTGGGTCTACAAACGAGACGGCTTCTACTTCGCCACAAGCCCACTTCTCATCTTCATATCCATAGCCTCCATCCTCTGGAGCCTACTTCGTCGTTAACCAACAATGTTAAGCACCCATAGTACGGATTGAACCCATATGGCTCAAAGGAAGATCATACTTGTAGTGCGTGACGGCTGGGGATACACGGAGGAAACCACTGGAAACGCCGCCTACATGGCTGAGACTCCCAACAACGATCAATATATGCGTGATTACCCTTGGACCACGTTAAAATGCACTGGAAACGCTGTCGGGCTCCCCGATGGAACACAGGGAGGCAGCGAGCCAGGGCATCTAACCATGGGTGCCGGTAGGGTTGTCTGGCAGCCACTGGAGGAGATAAACAGAGCCATAAAGAATGGGAGCTTCTTTGAGAAGCAGCCCTTCAAGGAAACCCTCGAATATCTGAGGAAGACAGGTGGCAGGTTACACCTCGCTGGCTTATTCAGCGATCAGGGCATCCACGGTACCGTACATCACCTTCACGCGCTACTTGATCTCGCCAAGAGAAATAGCATCAACAAGGTATTCGTTCACTGCTTTCTCGATGGCAGGGATGTACCTGAGAGAAGCGCGGTGGAGTTCCTATATGAGACACAGCACGTTATGAACGCGAAAGGCTTGGGTAGATACGCGTCATTGATTGGACGCTACTACGCGATGGACAGGGACACCAACTGGGATCGTACAAAGGAGGCGTATGATCTTCTCACTCTTGGACGCGGAGAAAAGCAATTCAATCCATTTGACGCGCTTGAGCGCCAATATGAATCAGACCCAGATTTAACAGATTACTACGTTAAACCCATCTCACTGATCAACGAAGACGGTTCCCCCATAGCCACACTGGATGACGGAGACGCCTTCATCCTATGGAACTTTAGAAGCGATAGAGCTCGCCAAATAACCTACGCATTGACCCAGCCAGACTTTCAGGGCTTCAAACGCGAGAAAACCCCAGAAATCTTCTATGTATGCATGAGCGTCTACGATCAAAAACTAGGCCTCCCCGTGGTTTTTACCCAGCATAAGGTAACTCATAACCTCGGAGAAGTAATATCCAGACATGGGTTACATCAGCTCAGGATAGCTGAGACAGAGAAATACGCCCATGTAACCTTCTTCTTCAACAGCCAAATAGAGACCCCCAACATTGGAGAGGATCGTATTCTTGTGCCAAGCCCCAAGGTACCCAGCTACGAGGACAAGCCCGAGATGAGCGCCTACGAGATCACAGCCAAACTAGTACCAGAGATTAAACGAGACTTCTATGATTTTATACTGGTTAACTACGCGAACGGCGACCTAGTCGGACATAGTGCAAACCTTCAGGCAGGTGTCAAGGCAGCAACTGTCGTTGACGAGTGCCTAGGAGAAGTAGTGAGAACCGGGCTATCAACTGGATACGTAGTAATGGTGACAGGTGACCACGGTAACATTGAGACCATGTTTTACCCCGATGGCTCTCCTAATCCAAGCCACGGGGTCAACCCAGTTCCATTCATACTGATATCAAATGAGCAGAGACTCAGAGACATCAAGCTCAGAGAAGGTAAGGGACTGAGCTGCATAGCGCCAACGATACTAGAACTATTGGGTTTACCGAAGCCCCCTGAGATGACATCTGAGAGCCTCCTCCTTTAACCGAATGATTTATACTTGCCCACTGTGAGAAAACGTGTATTATTGGCAGGTCAATGGGCTTGACAAAGTATATTTTTATAACAGGCGGGGTCCTGAGCGGACTCGGAAAGGGTCTAGTCACCTGTAGCATCGGTAAAATGCTGGAGGTCCGAGGATACAAGATAACAGCGATCAAATGCGATCCCTATCTCAACGTAGATGCGGGTACAATGAACCCATACATCCACGGTGAGGTATTCGTCCTCGACGACGGCTACGAGGCAGATATGGATCTGGGGACTTACGAGAGGTTCCTTAAGGGTCCGTTCACTAGGCTCAATAACGTTACTTCTGGGCAGGTCTATCAAGAGGTAATACGGAAGGAGCGTGAAGGTGGCTATCTGGGGCGATGTGTACAGATCATTCCTCATGTTACCGATGAGATCCAGCGTAGAATCAGATTAGTGGCTGAGACCAGCGAGGCAGATGTTGTGCTGGTTGAAATAGGCGGCACCGTGGGAGACATCGAGGGACTTCCATTCCTTGAAGCCATCAGGCAGTTGAAGAATGAGGAGGACCGCGAAGACACTCTGTTTGTCCATCTGACCCTTGTGCCTGTGTTGAATGCTGTCGGTGAGCCCAAAACCAAGCCTACTCAGCACAGCGTCAAGGAGCTACGAGCAATCGGATTACAGCCCGACATAATCGTGGCTAGGACCGAGTTCGGTAGACTGGACTCCGAGCATAGAAACAAGATCGCCAACACGTGCAGTGTCCAGACACAGGCTGTATTCAGCAGCATCAATGTACCCATACTCTACGAGCTCCCACTGGAGCTTGAGGATCAGGGGATGGGTTCAGTGATATGCAACTACCTTGGACTCGAAAAGACGAGACCAGACTGGGTAGAGTGGAAGCAGATGGTCGAAACCTACAAGAAACCTACCGATGAGGTGAAGATCGCCATGTGTGGAAAATACGCTGAGCTGGCTGACTGCTATGTCAGCGTGAATGAGGCTCTGCGCCACAGCGCAGCCAAGGCAGGGTGCAAGGTAAAGATCGACTGGATCGAGACAGAAGTATTCGAGGAAGACCTAGAGAAGGCAAAGATACTGGACAACTATGACGCCATCATAGTGCCCGGTGGCTTCGGGTTAAGGGGGGCAGAGGGCAAGATCATAGCCATCAACCACGCCAGAACCACGGATACGCCGTTCCTCGGAATATGCTACGGATTCCAGCGGATGACTGTGGATTCAGCCGGAGCAGTAGAC
>CAYTVK010000239.1:0-3605 GCA_964441725.1 uncultured Candidatus Bathyarchaeia archaeon
CTCAGAGAAAACCTCCTCCAATCGATAAGAAACTACATTTGAACGTAGAGTATCAGAATAAGGATGAATAATAGCTCTAGACTCAGGCTCCAATAAGATCACTTCATTAGACGGATCAGTAAAATCAAGTTTTATCTTCAAAGGAGCCCCCGTCGACCTCAAAACCCGAAAATAAACTGATGCATTAAAACCATTAGTGACTTTATTCACAGAAACACCATCGAAAAAATCTATACCAGATAACACTCTAGCAGAATCAACAGCCTCAACAAGGTGCACCTCAATCTCATCCAAACTATAATCATGTTGAAGAGTGAAATCCAAATCATCAGAAAACCGGTAATTCTCAAAGAATACCTTTCTAATCCCAGTACCACCCTTTAAAGCCGCCATAAACCGACTTAAGAGATTCAAGCAACCACCCCTGAGCATAATCACGCTCAACAGTACTGGTAGGCACTCTAAATTGCCTCGCCCTCTCTTTAAACTCAAAATCAGGAATCATTCTAGCTCCCCCAAATCAAGATTAACTTTAAGCCGCCATTTACTATTTGGAGGGCCTTTCTTAGGCATAGTAGGATCCAAATACAAATAACTCCTAGTCTCAACTATCGGCAAATCAATAACTATATTCAGAACCTCACAGAGAAACCCTAGTCTACGAATCACACCAGAATTCTTCATAGCAAATGCATAAGAAGCCAATAATTCTAGATCAAATTTCCCATTATTCAGCGCCTTAACGACCTCAACAACGCCACCACAATATTCAGGCTTATCCAAACAGTCCACAATTGTCTTCTCTCTACTCGTTACAACAACAGGGAGGCTCTCTATCCAAATCTTTTCAGTTCCAAAAAATTTGTAATCAGAAACCTTAACAAGTAAATATCGGATTCCAAAAATATTCAAATCATTATTCTTTTTTCTCGAAGTGGTCTGAATAAAAATAGTACTCGGTATCTGCTCAGTTAAACCGTGATAATTCAAGGCAGACCAGTATGCAATAGAATAGGGTTCCACGAGTGCAGAACCGATAACAAACTCATGTAAAGTATATTCCCCTTTTTCAGAAGTAAGAGGCACCACCAAATACTTACCTTGCTCTAACCTCTCTATCAAACCATTTTTTTCCATACGAGATAAAATAACTCTAAGGCTATCCCTATTAACATCCAATATTTTTGCTGCTTCATCGATGCTAAAAATGCGTTTCCGCGCCAACCCAGAAGGCACTCTTCTCATTTCTACACACCTAAATATACAATATTGTTAACTATGGTGTACAATAACAAGACAATAATTAAATCTTTTGAAAACAAAACCACAAACACATTAGACCTCTCAACCTGGCCCTTCATGGAAATCACCGTAGAACTACTCAACGGACAAAGAGACCTCTAACCTCTTTACAACCACAAACACGAAACATACGACGAAACCTACAGAAGAAGACCCGACAAACGAGGCAGAATGGGATACCGAGAAGCAGAGGTCACCCTCTGGGTGGACCCAGAGGACTACCGAGGGCTATGTATAACTCTGGGTAAATGGCCGGGCACAGCAAAATACACCACAATAAAACCACGAAAACAAACACCAACAACCTAGATACATGAGACAAAGTTCGCATATGAAAAGAGTGTTGGAATAGAGGGTCCTATCTTCTTCTCCCATATCCTTTCCTTTCTGGTGGGTGTACTATCCTACTACTATAGTTTCGATAGTTTCGTTTACGGGGTCCAGTTGAGCTTTTTTTCGTCGTTTTATCTATTTTTGGTGTTTGGGCCCTGACTTTTCCTGCTTTTGTAAGTGAACCGTGTGTTGGTATCCTAGTTCACCTCCATATTTGTCTCTGTTTTCATGTTGTTTCATGACCATTATTTTGGAAACAAACCCGTTGTATGGGGTTATGTACAAAATCGAGCAAAAGTATGTGGGGTGTATAATAAGAGTTGGGATATTCTTCTCCTTTTTGCGTGGGTGGGGTTTGGGGGTGTTTGTGTAAGTATAAGAAAATTATTCATCCACAAATCATGATAAGAGCACGCATTTTTGATGATCAAATAGATTTTAAAACATAGTTAAACACATATCAATCACAGAATAACGCATCCCGTGAAACAGGAAGCCTCCCTACAAGTAGAGCGGTCTTCCTGCGACTACCCGATAAAAACAAGAATATCCTACACACATAGGATGTTTAGCTAAAAAATATAAAGTTAAAATAGCCAGAACACATCAGAAAACCGGCAACTCTCAAAGAATACCTTTCTAATTCCAGCACCACCATTTAGAACCACCTTGCGCGTGTCTCTTGTATCAGTGTGGCATGTGAAAGCGGTGTATGAAAGAAAATTACAGTGACTCGCCGTGTGCCACTTAATTATTAGAAACTAATAGTTTCTCACTTGTCTCTTCTTCCACAGTCCAGTTAAATGGAGGTGTATTCTCTTCTTGGTCTGACGTATTCAATTCCTCTAACTCAGATTCAGCGATCTTAAACGAAATATCCTGAATCACTCTACGTAGATTCTTTACGGTATCGGAGTCACCGTTTAATCGGTATAACTGAGACCTTCCAACCCTTCTAGAAGGTACAATAATTCCGCTCTGTTCAATCAAGGGAATAGTATTATACATAGTGATCTTAGCCATGCCCAAGACCTCAACCATCTCCAGTCTCGTAAACTCAAAAAAAGGATTATCAAGGAACAAATCAATAATCCGGGTCTGGGGAGACTTGCCAAACATCCTTAATAGAATCGAGTCCCTACCCTCTCGATACATAGAACTGTTCACATCCATCAGTCGTATCACCGATGTATCACAACAGTACAACGTTTATATAGCTTTACCTTTTTAGGTTTAGTAAGTGAACCATTGTGGTTAAGCGTGACATGACTGAAGAACAAATCATGGCGGACATACTAAACAGACTTGTAAACGCAGGCATGTGGGGAAAAGGACACCAAGACGCTGACCAAATAAAAAACTGGCTAAGCGGAAAACTGAAAAAAAATGGAAAAAGAGTCACTAAGGCCATAAGCAGACTAAACTCAGAACAGCTAATAGGCTTAAAAAACAACGGAAAATCCATTTACGCAAACCCAAGAAAAAGACTTGAGATAAAAGATTTCATAGAAAAGCATTACATCAATGATTGGAATAAATATTTAAAAGAAACTGAGGCAAAAGAATAAGCTCTGATTCCCAAAGGCCATCTCAATAATAGTTATTGGTTGAAAGAAAACTCAGGTATCATGGCTGTGCGCGCAGGTATTGTTCAGGGCGTCAATTAGTCTTTTAACCAAGCCTTGGAGGAGCCCAGTTATGTTCTCCTCGCTTGGATTCTTTCCCACAGTATTACTAGTGTATCTTGTTCTGTGATGTTTTGGATTTTAGCCTTGATCCAGTCGATGCATATCATGGTTACTGCTTCGCTCACATCGGCAATGATTCTTGCTTTCTCTTCAGGACTTAGTTTAGAGGCGTCCAAGGCGTCAAGTATTCTCATGCTCTATGGACGTTTTAGGTATTATTGATAGGGCATGTGCAATGGCTATCGGATTGTATTAGCTTGTTTTTATGTCCTACAGGCGATC
>CAYTVK010000240.1:0-1388 GCA_964441725.1 uncultured Candidatus Bathyarchaeia archaeon
CCTCTTCCACAGGCTGTCTTCACCCTCACGTACCTTCTCTCTTTCGCATCAGGGATACTGCTAGGCGCATATCCCGCCCAAAAATTAGACCAAATGATCAAAGCACGCATTTAAGCCAATCAACTTTCTTAAATCTACGACCAAACAAGAATACACGATATAAATGGACAAATCAACACTCAAAGAAAAAGCACTAAAAGAGATAGACCGAAAAGCACCTGAAATCATAGAATACGCAACCACCATATGGAAATACCCTGAACTGGGCTTCAAGGAATTCAAAACAGTCGAACTCACAGAGAAAAAATATGAAGAGATGGACTGGAAGTACCTGAAAAACATAGCCATCACAGGAAGCAAAGCATATCTAAAGGGGGACGGCTCAAAACCCAGTATAGGAATAATAGGCGAACTCGACGCACTCCACATCCCTGTACATCCAGAAGCCCACTCCGCCACAGGCAACGTACACGCATGCGGACACCACAGCCAGATGGCAGCCATGCTAGGAGTAGGATACGGATTAGACGTTGTAAAAAAACACCTAGCCGGAGACATTGTAATGGTGGCTGTACCAGCAGAGGAATACATCGAGATAGATTACAGGAACCGGCTCAGAGAGGAAGGCAAAATAGAGTTCTTCGGAGGCAAACAGGAGTTCATCCGCCTAGGTGCCATGAAAGACATTGACCTTTGCATCGGTAGCCACAGCGCAATGGATCAAACAGAATTAATCGGAGTGGGAGGAAGCAACAACGGATTCATTGGCAAACTTGTCAACTATATAGGCAAAGAGGCTCATGCTGGAGGAGCACCTGATAAAGGAATCAATGCCCTAAACGCAGCAATGATGGGTTTAATGGGCATACACGCCAATAGAGAAACTTTCAGAGAGGAGGACACAATTAGAGTCCACCCAATCATCACCAAAGGCGGCGAGATAGTCAACAATGTTCCAGCTGACGTAAGAATGGAAAGCTATGTACGTGGAAAAACGGTAGACGCCATCAAAGACGCCAACAATAAAGTAAATCGAGCCCTACGAGCAGGTGCAATGGCAGTAGGAGCCGAAGTCGAAATAATGGACCATCCCGGATACATGCCTTACACAAGGGATGAGAATCTAGAGAAAGTACTCATCAAATCCGTGACAGACCTCTACGGTGAAAACGAGATCAAACACAGAGGCCACAGCACGGGAAGCACAGATATGGGCGATTTTAGCTGCATCATGCCCACCACAAGCATCGGCATGACTGGAACAGAAGGAGCAGGCCACAGCAGAGAACTGAAAATCACCGATCCCATCAAACAATACATAGTACCAGCAAAAGCCATAGCGGTAACAGTCATAGATCTACTCTACGATAACGCTGAATCAGCAAAAC
>CAYTVK010000240.1:1398-3594 GCA_964441725.1 uncultured Candidatus Bathyarchaeia archaeon
ACAGGTCATAAACTCATTCAAACCCACGATAAAACGCGATGAATATACAGAATTCATGAAAAAACTAGTAGAATAACCATCTTTCTCTCAATAAACCTATCAACCCCAACATCTTTTTCTCATATGAATACCTTTGGAATACCACATGATCGCACCCGGAACCCGTATACCAAAAATTGGGCTAGGCACATGGGGCATGGGTGGTAAACAAATCGAAGACAAGAGATGGGACGAAGAAACCATCGTAGCAATAAGAATGGCCATCGACCTAGGCATAACCCATATAGACACAGCGGAATACTATGGAGCCGGACATTGCGAGGAAATCGTGGGAGAAGCCATCCAATCATATAATCGAGACTCATTATTCATCACATCGAAGGTATGGAGAACAAACCTCCACTATGACGACCTATTAAAAAGCATGAAAGCAAGTCTCAAACGACTCAAACAAGACCATGTAGACCTCTACCTTATTCACTGGCCAAACTACCAGATACCTCTCAAAGAAACAATGCAAGCACTGGAAGAATGCGTCAAGGAAGGATACACAAAATACATAGGAGTAAGCAACTACTCCACCTCTCTAATACGAGAAGCTCAAACATATCTCAAGGAAAACTACCTCGTAGCAAATCAAACAGAATTCAGCCTACTGGACCAGAAACCAAGGACCAACTTACTACAATACCTCAGAGAGACAAACAGGACACTGATCGCATACAAGCCACTGGGAAGAGGAATTCTAGCAAAGTTAGATCACAAGCAACTAGATGAAATCGCAAACAAATACGAGAAAACAAAGGCACAAATAGCGTTAAACTGGGTTATCTCACAAGAAAACGTTGTAGCGATTCCCAAATCCAGTAATCCCATCCATTTGATGGAATTCATGGACGCGTTAAATTGGCGAATGAATCTAGAAGATACCCTGAAGTTAACCAATAGCTTCCAGTAAACTATCTTTCGCTCCTACGCTTGTAACCCGTCGCACCCTTGGGAGGCTCATCCTCAGAGAACTCTTCCTTTTTCTCGTTGCCAAGACGCTTCTTCATGAAATCTGTACGCATTACGATTCCTCCTACAAGAGCTGTCCCTAAGCCAATGGGCAAATACATTAGCGGTGGTGCTGTGAACTCCATCGCCTTGAACACCACTATATCTACAGGCGTAAGTTTTTCAACATTAAACGACATCATACTCCCCTGAGAAGCATCATACAACTCCGAGACCTAAAGCTGAGGCAGCATATCCCAACTTCCCGTCTTATCAGGTGTTATGGTGATACTGAAGCCTCCATCTCTCCCTGTGGTTGCTGTCTCAACGAAGCTATTGCTGGATGAGACGAAAACTAACTCCACCTCTAACCCGCTCACACCCGGTGTCACCTGACCAGATATTGTAAGAGGCCTATCAACCTTGATTGGTGAAGACCCTAGTTCGCAGGTTAAGTCAAGTTTTCTCTTATCGACTCGGAAACTTTTTTCCTGTGAGACTGCTGAGTGGTAATCATCGTCTCCAGCGTAGCTAACAGTGGCGTCATATTCACCGATCTTATTGGGCGTATAATCATATATGAAATCCCCATCACCATCTGTCTGAATATTTATCTTCTGCGTCGACCCAAGATGCTCAATATTTAAAACAAGGTTAATAGATGGCCTTGTAGCAGCTCCCGTTATTTTCACGGTCTGTCCTCCCTGGATAACACTTCCAGAAACTCCGAAATCTAACTCCACCTTATTCATAACTGTGAAACTACCCGAGTATGTACCTTTGTTATCAATTTCATCCTCAGCATGAACCCTATATTGAACACTGTCATGAAGCTCAAACGATGGTAAAGCAGCAAGCCAATAATCAGGCTTCTCGATAAGAGAGATTTCCTTCTTGGTCTTCCACGCATCTGTGCTGTATTCAAGCCACATGGAATCTACTTTTGCTGCGGATTCTGCTTGTGCTTTAATCAGGGTCGTTTCTCCAGTATAGCCAACCTCTGGTGCATCTATAAGCGTCAAATTAACCGGCCTGTAATCCGTCTTCATATAAAACGAGATATCACCCTCAAAATATTCAGCGAGAAAAGCGACGTAGTAGAACACGTTATTTTCGCTTGATGTATTATTGGCGTCACTACCAGGCATCATAAATTTCTTCCTCATGTCCACTCCAGCAGACTCACAGCTTATCCTCATA
>CAYTVK010000241.1:0-3587 GCA_964441725.1 uncultured Candidatus Bathyarchaeia archaeon
ACTCTGAGAGGGTCTTGAGGAGTGTAGTGAATAGAATAGTTACTGGTTTACCAGAGGTTATCCCGATGATCACCGCTGCGACAGTTATCGCGATATAGAACTCGACATCCTTGGCTCTCAGTATAAATATGCTAGCGAAGGCAACTACCAGACCAATGGCTTCCAACATGTAGAGGACCTGTAATCCTCTACGATATTCTCTCACTATATATAAAACATGAGAAAACCCATAGCAACTACACTTGGTTTATGTATTTAGAATACCAATCCAACAAGCCAGAGCAGTATGCGAATTGGTATAATGATTATCCAGAAGGCTAACTTCAGCACGAGACCTACTCCCATTGCTATTGATGCTATTAGGAAGAATATCCCGATGATCATCATTATTGGTAAGACTACGAAGCCCAGCATCTCTGTATATCACTAGCGATATGGATTATTTAGGGGTTTCGAATCTAAATAAGCCGCATAACATAACGCAGCTCGTCACAGAAAATTATTCTATCGGCTCTAGAACTCTAATTACAGAATATTTCCTCTAATTGTTTAATCACTTTGTATATCTACACATCGTATTTACTATATGTGTTGAAATACATATTTCAAATACAGTCTCAACATCAACCTCAAAACCTAAATACCTAACAAATATACACTATACTAGTAACTCCGGTGCCCAGCTATGAGTTTCCCAGAAAAGATAGACGTACTTGACCTAATTATCAATGTTCTTAATGAGCATGAGAAAAGAATGGACATGCTCGTAGAGAGAATGGAGAACATTGTCGCCGTACTCGAAGGGCACCCAGACTTCAGTCAACCCTTAAGAGAATACGAGGAACAGACCAAACTATCACATAAGAAACTCGTCAGCGTTCTCATCGTAGATGATGATGAATTCTTGGCTGATACATTCAAGCTTCTTCTTGAGGACGCCGGCTTCATGGTTGAGACAGCTCAAACAGGTAATCAGGCACTTCTCAAGGCGAGTCAACAGGACTTTGATATGGCTATTCTGGATTATAGGCTCCCTGACACCAATGGCTCTGAGTTATCAAAGAGACTCAAGGAGAGAAACAAGGACATAAACGTGGTTCTCCTAACTGGACAAGTTGAGGCGATTGATGACGAGACCATTGACGGCGTCAGCAAGGACGAGATTCTCTTGAAACCAATCAGCCCTGATGAGCTTCTGAAAATAACTGAAAAATTAAGTCAGAAAAATTAAGCTAGCTTTGCTAGCCTTGCCTCGATGGCTGTTTTTGGCAGAGCGCCAAGGGTTTTGTCCACCAGCACTCCGTCCTTGAAGTACAGGAGTGTAGGTATGCTCATGATGCCATATTTCATGGGTATGGATCTGTTGTTGTCTACGTCGAGTTTGCCGAATTTGATTTCTGTCTTCTCATCAGCTAGCTCTTCGATGACTGGTGATAGCATCCTGCATGGTGCGCACCAGGCTGCCCAGCAGTCTACCACTACTTTGGGGTTTTCTTTTACGAACTTGTCGAACGTTGCATCTGTTATTTCTACAGGGTTGCTCAATTTGATTCACCTCTGGTTTGTCAGCGACAAAATATAAAGGTATTTAAAGATGTTCACCATCATTGAACATAGTTATGAGTCTCATAGACATCCAAAACATCCTCAACGCAGATCAAATAACGCCACAAGAGATCATAAAATGCGCCCTAGGAATAAAGCGAACAGAAATACAGGCATACTGCGTCCTAGTAAACAAGGGACCAATAACCATACAGGAAGCCACAGATCTCCTAGGCAAGAGCAGATCAACAGCCCAGCGCCTACTCCAGAACATAGTCGAGAAAGGCTTAGCCACACGCGAAGAGGAACTCATAGGATTAGGCGGCTACAAGTACGTCTATAAGCCGATTCCACCTGAGCGCCTCAAGGCGACAATATCCAAGAACCTTGAGTCATGGTATCTGAAGATGCGTTCCGAGTTAGAGGATTTCCCTGAAAAACTGATGCAGATAAACTGTGACTTTATAATAAATGAGGAATGAGAGCTAGGCTCTCGTCAGATATCTCTCGTACTCCCAGGGGGTAATCTTTGGCCTGCTTGCAGCCCACTCGATACCAGTGTAATCCATGTAGGACTTGAACTCTTCACGTTTGAGCTCCATCATGTTCTCAAATATGAAGTCTCCAAAGGCTTCCCGCATGAAAGGGTCCGCCTCGAAGCACTCCACTGCTTCACCTAGGTGCTCAGGCAGGAAGGTTACCCCAGAGTCTTTGAGCTGTTTCTTACTGAGCTCAAAGATGTTTGCCTGTATGTCCGCGATGGGCTCGATCTTTTTCTCGATGCCCTCCCATCCCGCCTTCAGCAGTATCGCTGATGCGAGATATGGGTTGCAGCTGGGGTCAGGGTGCCTATACTCGATCCGTGTAACGGTGTTCTTTTCACCTGGTGCTAGTGGTACCCTTACGATGGCGCTTCTGTTAGCGTATCCCCAAGCGACGTAGACCGGTGCCTCATAATGTGGTACCAGCCGCTTGTAGCTGTTGACCAGCGGGGTTACTATCATGCTCATTGCCTGAGCGTGTTTGAGAAGTCCACCGATGTAGTGTATGGCTGTCTCACTGAGTCCGTACTCTGTGTCGGGGTCGCTGAACAGGTTTTTACCAGTTTCTAGCTCGGTTATACTCTGGTGTATGTGGCATCCGCTGCCGTTTACGCCCCAGAATGGCTTGGGCATGAAGGTGGCTGTGGTCTCATGTTTCTGGGCGATGGTTTTCACAGCCAGCTTGTAGAGTATGACGTTGTCCGCTGTTTTCAACGCATCACTGTATCTGAAGTTGATCTCTTGTTGCCCTTCCGCTACCTCATGGTGAACCCTGTCTATCTGGAAGCCCGCTGCTTCGAGACACATGAGTGTCTCCAGCTTCACATCCTCTGTTGGGTCAAGTGGCGGCACATCAAAGTATCCTCCCTTACCAAATGGAGTTATTGAGCCATTACTATCCGTGACATACATGTACTCCAGCTCAGGGCCTGTGTTGAACCCATAGCCCTTCTTCTCCAACTCGTCAACGGTCCTCTTGAGGTGCCCACGTGGGTCGCCTGCGAAAGCGGTTCCATCTGGGTTACTTATGTAGCAGAACATTACCGCTATGCCCGGTGTCTCCCACATGGGTATTATGAATGTTGATGGGTCTGGGTGGAGGTTTAGGTCGCTTCTGTTTACCTCGGTGAATCCTGGTATGCTGCTCCCGTCGAATGCTATCCCGTTTTCTAGGCTATCCTTTACCTGGTATTCTGGGATGATCATTGCTCTGGGTGCTCCGTTTGGGTCTATTACGATGAGTCTGACATATTTGATGTCGTGTCTCTTGACCTTCTCCATTATTGTTTGAACGGCTTCGCCGTTCGTTAACTCGCTTGAAACCATAACATCCACCCCATCCAGCATTCACACATATATATTTTATCCCGGAAACACTGAACATTTGTATAGTGTTGACCCAAAATGCGCCTCATATGTTTAATCTTCTTGATATTTTTGTGTTAAATTTCTCAGAAAAACATGGGTTTTACATGTTTATGTAAAAGGCATCTCCGCGGG
>CAYTVK010000242.1:0-3574 GCA_964441725.1 uncultured Candidatus Bathyarchaeia archaeon
CTAAGGCGTCCAAGGTTTCGCGTTATCCCAAAGATATTGGAAATAGGTCTTAGCGATACCAGTTAATGTCTCATGATCAGACCAAATTGCCGTATCAGGCCCCGCAGGGTGTGCAAGATCAAGGAACAGAATTGTCTCTTGGCCATCAATCACTACACCGCCTCCGAACATGTTGTCGCAGACCCTGATATCTGCAACGCCGTAATCTGCTTTATCTAATAACGAGAGCATATCTTTTGTTGTTAATACTTTAACATCGACGCTGCTGTCCATTAGTTTGTTTAAGAAGCTGAACATCTTCTCGTTGAAGTTTGGATATGTAGAGATTAACTGTTCAGATATAGTAGGGATCGCGAGCATGATCTCTTTCTTTGCCTTCTCCAACAGATCCAGTATCTTGTTGAAGCTATTGACCTCACCTCTGACGATCCAGATTTCAGGTATTTCTTTAATCTCCTTCTTCTCATAGAGGGACTGCAACTCATCCAGTATCTGGACTTGGTTTTCCTCGAACTTTTTCTCCAAATAGATTTGCTCTGAGCGCAGTGCATCTATTGGAGACCGTGGATAGTATTTCCGTGGTCTTCCTCCTTCGTGTTCAACCCAGCCTCTTGCTTCAAGACTTTCGAGTACGCTATACACCCTCGTGTATGGAATGTTGGATAGTTGACTTATGGTTTCAGCTGTCTCCTCTCCTGAATGGAGCAGTGAAAGATATGCTTGGCATTCGTACTCGGTTAATCCTATCTCTTTGAGTGCTTTCTCTGTTTTTTCAGATATTAACGGGGTAGACATGCTCATTGGGTTTGGGAATTGTGTCGGATATATTTCTACCTATTTTCACTAAGTACCATCGAAAAGAGCGAAAAAGGTCTATAAAGAATGTCTTTTTTCCTTGATTTGATGTAAATGAAAAGGCTCAAGGGCACTTCGAGTGTTTGCCCAGAGTGTAAACAAGTTATACCTGCTGAGATATATGAGGAGAATAACAAGGTTTTCCTTTCGAAGTCTTGTCCAGTTCATGGAGATTTCACAGAGCTATACTGGAGTGATTATGAGTTATATGAACGAGCAGAGCAATTTACCAATAATGGAGTTATTTTAGAGAACCCTAGAACAGCAGAAGATAAAGGCTGCCCAATGGATTGCGGCATCTGTCCTAAACATAAATCAACGACCACTCTTGGCATAATAGACGTTACGAATAGATGTAATCTTAGATGCCCGATCTGTTTCGCATATGCAGGGGCAGCGGGCTATCTCTACGAACCCAGCATCAAACAGATTAGAGAAATGATGGAGAATCTAATGGCTAATAGCCCCGTCTGGACTCCTGCGCTGCAGCTAAGTGGAGGAGAGCCTACAGTCAGAGATGATCTTCCTGATATCCTGGAGATGGCTCATGATATCGGGTTTGTGCATGTTGAGGTAAACAGTAATGGCATAAGGATGGCTGAGAGTCCCGCGTATTGTAAGGAACTCGTGAAAGCGGGAATGGACACCGTTTATCTTCAATTTGACGGCGTTACCCCTGAGCCGTTCATTGAAGCAAGAGGCTTCAATCTACTACCCATCAAGAAACGGGTTCTTGATAATCTCAGGACCATAAAATATCATGCTGCTGTCCTTGTACCAGTCTTAATTAATGGAGTCAACGACGACCAAATCGGAGATATAATCCAGTTCGCGATAGATAACAGAGACGTAGTAAGAGGCGTTAATTTTCAGCCAGTATCCATCACGGGTAGAATCAATAAACAGAAAAGAGAACAGATGAGGATAACTATACCTGATCTGATAAAGAAAGCAGAGGAGCAGACAGGTGGATTCATCAAACAAACCGACTGGTACCCTGTTTCTTCAATAAAACCACTCAGCGATTTCATGAGCATGATAAAAGAAGACCGCTTCGTGGACTTCAGTGCTCATCCACACTGTGGCATGGGAACATACCTGTACTTCGACGACAATACAATCCAGCCATTGACCAGATACATCAACGTGGAAAATAGCCTGTAATCAATAGAAAAAGCAAACGAAAAACTACGTAATGGAAAAGAATTAGGTGCCAAACTAGAGATAGCGTCAGGTTTTCTGAAAAACGTCAAGTTTGGGTCATTGGCTAAATACTTGACTGATGTAATAAAATACAGCAACTACAAAAGCCTGAACGATTTCCACCACAATCTGATAATGATTGGTAGCATGCACTTCATGGACCCGTATAACTTTGACTTGGAACGAGTGCAAAAGTGTGTAATCCACTACGCTACGCCTGATGGCCGAATAATACCTTTCTGTACAATGAATAACTTTCACCGTAAAACCATAGAGAAAAAATTCGCAAAACCACTATCAGCAGATCATACAACTCCTCTATATGACGTAAAGTCGCTTATTCAAAGAATTAACCTCGAAGACGAATCAGAGGAACATAATCAGCACATCGATGACAACAATCACATACTAATCTCTGAAAATCAATAAAATTACAAATACTTTTCTTTACAATACCCTTAGGGTAAATGAACTAGAAAATATGTCGAAAATTAGATTTCGAGGATTGCTCCCCGATCTGCACTGGTAACGAGCTTTGCATACCGTGCCAAGTAACCCTTTGTTACGTTTGGTGGCTTGGGTTTCCATTTTTTCTTTCTAGCCTTCATCACGGACTCAGGTACATCCAGCGTAAGAGAACGTTCTGGGATATTGACGGTTATCTTGTCGCCGTTCTCCACTAGGGCTATTGGTCCACCTACGGCAGCCTCAGGCGAGATGTGTCCGATGCATGGTCCTCTGCTTGCCCCGCTGAATCTTCCATCTGTGAGCAGGTATACTCTGTCGAGTCCATATCCTACTACTGCGCTGGTTGAAGCTAGCATCTCCCTCATACCTGGTCCACCTTTTGGGCCCTCATATCTGATGACTAGAACATCTCCATTCTGTACTTTTCCACCCTGTATAGCCTCAATCGCGTCTTCTTCACGCTCAAAGGTCTTCGCTGTGCCTGTGAAAACCCACATCTTGGGATCGATTGCCGCCATCTTAGCTACAGCCCTGTTGGGAGCTAGATTGCCTTTCAGTATAGCCATGCCGCCTGTTTTATGGATTGGATTATTCAGTGGTCGGATAATCTCCTTGTCTTTAACCGTTTTTCCTTTCAGATTCTCTTTCAGAGTCTTACCTGTGGAGGTAATCACGCTTGTATCCAGTCTGTCTTCGAGTGTCTTCATTACCCCAGGAATACCTCCTGCATTATGAAGCTCCTCAATGATAACACGCCCCGCAGGAGCCATATTCACAAGATGAGGCGTATTTCTACTAATCTCATCAAACAAGTCTAAGGGCAGATCGATTCCTCTTTCCTCTGCCACTGCCTTGAGATGAAGCACAGTGTTTGTGCTTCCACCTAGAGCCATGTCAACTGTAATAGCGTTCTTGAAGGCGATCTCTGTCATTATCTTACTTGGCCTTAGATCTTGTTTCAGTAACTCTATTATCTGTTTTCCAGCATCATACGCGAGTCTCTCCCTTTCCTCTACCATGCTCTCAGCCGTCGCCATATAGGGTAATG
>CAYTVK010000243.1:0-3563 GCA_964441725.1 uncultured Candidatus Bathyarchaeia archaeon
GTCTATGAGGGCTTATACCTCTTGCTCTTCCTGTCTCCGGATTTATCAATGGAGCTATATCAGCTCTTTCTGCACATTCCCTCACTATCTGCCAGGCCCTGTGCCTGTTGATGCCAAAGATATAGTGCTGCCCTTCTTTCTCCACCGCTCCACCTCGGTCTATGTACTGCCTAAGCATCTGAAGTGTTTCATTATCCACAGGCAGTGTCCTGATCCTCTGTCTCTGACGCTCTTCAATAGTAAATCGATCGATCTTTTCTCCGCAGCTGGGACAATAGGTATGGTTGCGGCCTAATCGCCCACCATACGCGGGACAGGATAAATCAATACGGCTTTTAAGGTGGATGATGGTGATCGTCCCTTGCTCAAAATCGATATCCTCTACCTTCAATATAAGAGCTTCAGTAATCCGTATGCCGGCATGAAACAGCAACCTGATAAGCAACTTGTCTCTATAGCAGGTCGCCGCTTCTTCCAATTGTCTGACATCTTCAGGGTCAAGGTAGCTCTTCATTCTCTTCCCTTATCACATCTATATATTCTTTCACTTCTGCATCCTTTTTTTGACACTTTATCAACAGCAGCTTTATCCTTGAGTATTGCGCGGGCTATCATCCGCGAATAAAGACGCATTCCCTCCCAAGGGTACTCGTTATCCTTCCTCTGTTGACTTTTCGCCATCAATCACCTAAAATATCCAAAACTATGATAGAACATAATATATTAATGCAAAGAATCGTTGTCAACCTTAAAAAACAATTTTTAGCTATAATTATTACACTTGTAATCAATAATAACATATGATATAGTAATTATATAAGGCAATATTCAATTACAGGAGAAGACAGATGGTAAAGAAGTTTAAAAAGGCCCCTGTGAAACCGGAAATGCGTCGTAACTGGCTGCGGCAGGTCGAGGAAGAAGGGTTTTCTCCTCCTCAGATTGCTGAGAGAGACCACTATGACGTGAGAACTGTCAGAAAACAGCTGGACTTCGAACGACAGGAGCGAGAACGCAGAGAGGCTCGCTCATCCGTACTGCGCAACGCCCTCGAGCAGCACTACGCCGACCTCTGTGATTTCGCCAGACGGCTATCCGAACAGATAGCCAGTGAAAAAGGCTCTCTCTTTATGCTTAAGAATGATAGAATGTGGGCCGCCTTACGCGAACACCTGCCCCGCTCCATCATATGGAAAAACCTTGACAGGTGGGAACATTTACAGGAACAAATCGCACAGACGCTTGATGAAATGAAACAGTCTTTCGAAAAAGAAGTCACCTCCAGAGCTGTAGAGAAGCGTTTGGAAGTATCTGAGGAAACAGGAGTTGGTCGAGGAGTCCCGACTGCTCTTGTCTTTAACTGCAAACAGGTGGCAAAGGGGCAGATGCCATTGTCTGACATAGCAGACTTCAAACTGAGGTCTGTTTCCAAAGGCAGTACTGATGTCGAGCTTGGAGCATTTAATCTAGGCAGAGTCCCCGATGACCAGGTGAAAGCTCTACAAGAGTTATTTAAAGAGCTCGTCAGTGAATCTACCAGCGGTGATGAGTACTCGGATTTAGAAAGGCTATACGCCGAATTGTCGCGTATACAGAGAGCGCTCGATGACGAGATCGCACTCATCACCTTGAGAAGGGTGGTGCCAGGAAGATGCAGGTATTGCCCGATTTAATGTAATGCTAGTACGATGTTTGTATTGTCACTGGTAGTAATGAGACAGGCGTGCAGGAGGGATGTAAACAATGAAAGCAGCATTATATGCCAGGGTTTCATCGGATAGTCAGGACATCGATCTCTCCATTTCTGCACAGGTAAAGGCCATCAGGGACTACGCTGTCAGAAATGAACACGATATCGTCCGGGAGTTTATCGACAGGGCTGAGAGCGGCAGGACCGCATCTCGTCCTGCATTTAAGGAAATGATCGCCCTCGCTAAAACAAAGGACCCACCTTTCAACGCTATACTGGTATGGAAGCTGAATCGCTTCTCCCGCAGCCGTAACGATTCAGTCACCTATAAAATATTGCTCCGTAAAAAGGGCATTAAAGTCATCTCCATAAACGAACCAACGGATGATACTCCTTCAGGTCAGTTACTTGAAGGATTTATTGAGGTCATAGATGAATTCTATAGCGCCAACCTTGGACAGGACATCAAACGTGGCATGCATGAAAATGCTTCCCGCGGGTTCTTTAATGGCAGTAGGCCACCATATGGATTCCATAGAAAAGGCGTCCACGATGGCGCGAAAACAAGGTACAAACTTGAGCCCGATCCAGAAGATTCTCCATCAGTATGGATAGTACGAAGAATATTCGATATGGCGATGAATAATACCGGTTGCAAGGAGATCGCTAAAACATTAAACAAAGAAGGGTGTCGCACCGGAACCGGTCAGCGGTGGGGAAAGGTCACAGTGCATAAAATACTTTCAAACGAGGCCTATTGCGGCACCCTGGTTTGGGGTGGAAGACCGGGGCATCCCGCAATTCGGTCCGGACAACCGCCGATTCGAGTCGAGAATACCTGGCCTGGTATCATCGACCGGTAGACCTTCGATTTCGTACAGAAGAAGCTGGCTTCACGCAGTCTTCAGATCGTACATCCACGTATCGTCCCCAGTTTTTACCTCCTCAGCGGATTACTCTTTTGCTCATGCGGTGCCGCCATGACCGGTCAGAGTGCTAAATCCCACAGTTACTATTACTACCAGTGCTCGAGAAAAGGAAAGCAGGGAAAGGATTCCTGCGATTCCCATATGCTTCCCAAAGAGAAGCTCGAACGCCTAGTAATCGACCAGCTTAAACAAAAAATCCTGACCGACGAAAACCTCGAACAACTGGTACTCATGGTGAATGAGGATTTGCGTACCGGGGCCACTGAAATAAAAGAGCGAATGGGTATCATCGATGCAGAACAGAAAGACGCACATGCCAGGCTTGCCAAGCTCTATGACGCTCTGGAAACAGCCAAGTTATCCCTCGATGATCTCGCTCCCAGGATTAAAGAGATGAAAGCACGTCAGGATGATCTCAACAAGTCCAGAATTCAACTGGAGGCAGAGCTCATAGCTCAAGGCGTTGAACAGGTGGATTTAGATACAGTGAAATGCTATGCACAGGACTTGCGTAATCTTATTGAAGAGGCAGAGCTGGTTGAGCGAAAGACATTTCTCCGCTCCTTTATTAAACGGATCGTCATAGACAAAGATAAGGTTACATTACTCTATAAATTGCCTATGCCAAAAAAAGAAACATTAAAGGAGGAAACTGCAGTTCTGTCTATTGTAACCCCTGGTGGAGCTGAGGGGATTCGAACCCCTTACCTCCTCAATGCCATTGAGGCGCTCTCCCAATTGAGCTACAGCCCCTCATCCATATACCAAAGTATATCAATTAATTTATAGGCGCTCAACTTAGAAGTTCAGACCCAAAACGCCCAAGATTGATCGTAAGCCAAGGTATCCTAGGTAGGCAAGGGCCATATTTTTAATTGTTCGTCCGGCCCATGTCATTAATATGAACTTGGTGAATCTGAATCGTGACATGCCCATAAAGGCGG
>CAYTVK010000244.1:0-3549 GCA_964441725.1 uncultured Candidatus Bathyarchaeia archaeon
CTAGTACCCAAAAGTTGGGATAAAATTATGGATTGGGCTCTGATAGTCACTAACCAGATGCAATGCTTGGACCCTTTTTCATTATTTCAAGACACCAGATAGAAGTTGCCTTCGGAGTGGTCTCCCCTGTGACAAGATCAATTAAAGTGGAGTCCCGTTTTGATAGAGTCTTTTCTCCTCTTGCGTTGAGATTTAACCTATATGCTACTTCCTCTGAATCGAACACAGTACAACCTGTATTATCCAGTTCTTCTTTTACTGATATTTTCGAGCCATAGATTTGTAATGCCTTGTTCAGGTTTCCTATCACATAGGCGCTTTTCCTTGGATTGATCATCCTATCGTATAACCCAACACGGGGGAAGTATCCTCTATCATGATCCACGAAAGTATCCAGGAAAACCCTGACGTTGGGGTACGCGTACGCAGCGATAAGAGCCTCCGCTGCCTTACCTGCAACGTAGTCATCGTCTGCGAGAAACTCAGCTGGGTCCTCTGAGCTGAGCCTAACGTTCGCTACTGCTTTGAATCCCTTACTCTCTGAGTACTTGCTTATCTTTCGGACGCTGTCCACTGGGTGTTCATCTTGGTTGACTTGGAAGACGAAGCCATCTATCAATCCCCTTTCCGGTAACAATTCCTCAAGCTGCTCTGTTGCGTCAACGTGGAAGCCGTGACAGATGTAGTGACTGAACTTTGGTCCTTTTCTCTCTCTGTGGATGCTGCTCTCTATGTTGGCTACGTAAACTGGTACTCCCGTATATTGGCGGAGCGTGGATACCTTTGGCAGTTTTTCTTGGGCTGTCTCCCATGGCAGTATTACTTCAAGGAAATCGATGATGTCTCTGTTTTCTTTTATAAAGTCTCTGTCTGGTGGATTTACAGTGAAGAAACCAAATCTGTGACCCTCTATATGTAGCTCGTGCAGTCTTTTCTTGGTATCTTCATCGCTTATATCATCCAGTGGGAGCCTAAGCCATTTTATACCTGTCTCCCAGAGTCCAAGCACGGGGTAATCGTTTCTAGTCCGCTTCCTGACGAACTCGTCGATGGGTCCCATGTATGGTAGGTCTATGGTCTCGGTCAAGGGATGCCGCAGATGGACTCCGATGGGGGAACTCAGCTTGTCTTTACTTGAAGCGATTACGGGTTGATTGTGGATCTGTGTTCCTTCCACTAATGTCTCTCCGTATGACCTATACACAGTGACTTTGTGGTCTTTCTCGTAAACATCGACAATGCAGTAACCGAGTTTTGGGTTATCGTTCCTGCCATACTCATCCGCGGGCTCCACCCTGAACATCTCCGAGAAATCCTGTCTCACGAAGCATGTGGAGAATAGGTTATAGATCTGGGTGTCGCCGTATCGTTTGTACCCGAACTGGTGGACGTGTCCAGCGAAAAACGCCTCAACATTAAACCTTTCCAATAATTCAAGCAGCCAGTTTCTCTCAGGCTGATCGATGTTATCATAGTTATCTGGCTCATCTGGCTTGTAGAGATATGGTGGATAGTGGCTGAAAATCAGTGTTCTTTTCCCGGCGTTTGACTGAAGGTCATGTTCAAGCCACTTTTTCTGTGCTTTTTCCTCCTCAAGCCCCGAGTTCAGCACAGGGCTGTTAATCAAGACGAAGTGAATGTCCTTGTAGTCAAAGCTCTGATAGGTTGGTCCATAGTATTTTTTGAAGTCACGGAGATAGTTATCGTTGACTATGTAAGCCGGTACAGTGGGGTTATCCTTGTCTCCAATATCATGGTTACCCGGCACATAGTAGAGTGGTGCATGGATGCTCTCCATTATCTCGTTCGCCACGTTACTCGCAGACCCATAGGTGGGTAGATGAGGAACCGGGTGAACAATGTCGCCCAGATGAATCACCAAATCTGGATCATAGGAATCTATTTTATGAGCTACCCATCTAGCTCGGTCATTTGTCATGAGGTTGGTCTTCCATGGACTGCTGCTCTCTCCCGACGGACGTATGTGTGTGTCGGAGATTATGGCGAATCGGAATAACGGGGAATCTTTCATCCTAGTTCTCTTATTGTTAGATGAGTTCGATGATAAAATTTTAGATGATTCGGGCTTTCTACGTTACACCCATATGTAGTGCTTTCCATCAATTATTTAGTGGTCTCTGATGCTTACATTTGCCATCATTGGTAAGACCAACGTGGGTAAAACCACCCTGTTCAACGCTGCCACCCTGCTGAACGCAGAGATATCCAACTACCCATTCACAACGAAAGAACCCAACATAGGCACAGCCTACGTATGCGACCTATGCGTATGCAGGGAACTCGGAATAAAGGATAACCCCCAGAACAGTGCCTGTATAGATGGCTGGCGCTATATCCCTGTGAGGATAATTGATGTCCCCGGTTTATTGAAGGACGCTTGGATGGGGCGTGGGCTCGGTAATAAGTTTCTATCGGCTATTGGTCAGGCAGATGCCTTGATCCATGTCGTTGATGCCTCTGGCTCCATCGATGAGGAGGGTAGTATCAGTAGACCTGGTAGCGGGAACCCTGTTCAGGATGTGATGGATATAGAGCTGGAGATCGAGCTCTGGATCAGCCATATCATTGATAGAAACAATCAACAGATAACCCACGACATCGACAGCGTGGGCTTCGTTGAAGCCCTCAATAAGTCATTAACAGGGATAAAGACTAAGCCATCTCATGTAGCCGAGGCTCTGAGACAGGCTGATCTGGATGCGAAGCCTTTCCAGAGCTGGAGTCCCGAGGATACATTGGAGTTCGCTCATAGGCTTCTGCCAATAATCAAGCCAACCCTCATCATGGCAAACAAGATGGATCTTCCAACAGCCGAGGAGAACCTAGAGAAACTAAGCGAATACTACTCACAGGCGCTGGTTGCCGCGTGCAGCGCTGAAGCCGAGTTGGCTCTGCGTTTAGCGGATAAGAGTGGCTTGATAAAGTATCTGCCGGGTCAGGAGACCTTCAAGGTGCTTGATGAGGACGCGTTGACCCTTGACCAGAAGCAAGCTATCGAGTACATTGAGCAGAAGGTGATGTACAAGTATATGCGCACTGGTATCCAGCTGGCGCTGAACACGCTGGCATTCAAGCTTCTCAAGATGAATATGGTTTACCCCGTCAGCGATGACACTAGGCTCAGCGATGGTCATGGGAATGTATTGCCCGATGTTCACCTCATGGAAGACGGAGCAACCCCACTGGATCTGGCTGAGACTGTGCATTCACGCTTGGCTGAAGACTACATACTGGCTATTGACGCAAGGACTGGTCTCAGGTTGCCTAAAAATTACTCTCTACGTCACAGGGATATTGTGAAGATAATGACCCAAAAGCGGACACGCAGTAAAAAGGATTGATTACTCCTTTAGAGGTGTACCAAAGAAGACGTTGTGGCTGGGTATGGGGTTCCCGTTTATTCTCCTCCATGAGGCAACCTGCCCAATATGAGTCAAGGAGTCGCTGAGTGGACCATTAATCAGGTACCAGATTGGGTACTCTTTTCCACCCCATGGGACAAACCATCTTCTCTCATTCAGGTATTCA
>CAYTVK010000245.1:0-3532 GCA_964441725.1 uncultured Candidatus Bathyarchaeia archaeon
GAATGGCGTACCTCGCTAGAGATATTAAAACAGACCCTAATTTCCCTGAGAGCCTTAAAGAACAGGCAATGGAAATCTACGAGTCCTTCTCGGATTACAAGGACTTTTAGGGTCTGTTCTAAGGCTTTGAACACCTGTTCTATTTGATGGGTATATATCCAGCACAACCTATCAGTCTTCTTGACTGAATATGAATAAAAATCAGCAAGCATTCGCGGTCGCATCCATCTGCCTAAGCATTGTCTTGGCAGGTGCTATAATCGCTTACAAGCCTGGTGTAGTAGAAGAGCTTACACCATCTCTACCGTCTGGATTCAGATTTCCATCTGGAGTGGGAGTAAGTCAAGGTATACCAACGCTTTACAGCGATGTTTCTCAGGGAACAGATGCGAACCAGAAGACCATCAGTCTCACTGGTTCGGGAAGCGCGTCTGCGCAGGCAGACCAAGCAGTAGTTGATCTGGGAGTCCAGATCACAGCTGAGTCAGCTAAAGATGCAATAGGTGAGAACGCGGACAACATGTCTGCAGTTATAGATGCCATTAAGGCTCTTGGTATCAGCGAGGATGATATCGTAACCACCAGCTATAGCGTATACCTCCAATACGATTATACAGACAGTGGTAGAGTCTTCAAAGGTTACACTGTTACAAATCTTGTTCAAGTAACCGTAAAGGACCTTGATAAAGTTGGAGACGTCATCGATGCAGCAGCCTCAGCAGGCGCCAACCAGATTAACGGCATCAGCTTTGGCCTCAGCGACGCAAAGCGGGAGGAGCTAAAATCCAACGCATACGTCGCAGCGCTAACTGACGCACAGGATAAAGCAGAGATAATCGCCAGCACTCTTGGGTTAAGCATCTCTGGTGTCCAGAGCGTCACCGAGAACAGCTACGTTCCAGCCATGAGCTACTCATACGCAGAGAGCGCAGACATGGTGAAGAGTTACGCGTCAACACCTGTAGTATCAGGCGATCTGACGGTTACCGTGAATGTCTACATAGTGTTCCTATTTGAGTAAATCCTCGAATAAACGGCCCCCTTTCTTTTATTTTCAATTTTTATAACATAATTATCAGGTTTTGATCCAAAAAGATTTAGACGTAAAAAACAATCGAAACCCATGTATGGCATAGACTCGGTGACTCCAACCGTATGCAGCCTCATGAAGTTTGATCCCCCAACGGGATCATCGGCTCAGCCTATCAGAGAGATTCTTACCGCATCCAAAGGAAAAACCATAAAGAATGTGTTTCTATACGCACCGGATGCCATTGGAGAATGGCTTTTTCAGATGCATAAAGATGAGTTTAAAGACGTAATCTCTGAGGCACCTATCCAGATACCAGTACGCAGCATGATGCCAAGTTATACCCCAGTCTGCTATGGAAGCATGTTTACTGGAATGAAGCCATCTGAACACGGGATAAACAAGTACATGAAACCTGTTCTCAAAGTCGAGACCATCTTCGACGCCGCAGCTAAGGCTGTTAAGAAAGTGGCACTCATAGCAGTGAAGGATTGCAGTATAGACCTCATCTTCAGGGAGAGAAAAATCGATTATTACACTGAGAAATATGACGCCGAGGTGAATGATCGGGCACTTGATCTATTGGAGAATCATAACTATGATCTGATTGTAGCGTATAATCAAGAATACGATGACCTGATGCACGCCTCAACTCCAACGAGCCCAGAAGCCATCGAGGCGTTCAGGCGACACCTCAAAGCATTCAAGATGCTAGCAAACGCCTTCAACAAGAGATACAGTGATGTAGACAGGGTTATCGCTTTCTTACCCGATCATGGAACCCACGTTGACCCCGAGTCTGGTAAGGGTAGTCATGGAACAGAGAGTCCTGAGGATATGGAGGTACGCCACTTCTGGGGCGTCCATCTTGCTTAGATGTCTAGTGGGTCTATGTGTATCTGCTTGATCTCGGGTATATCGCTGAATGACTTCACATAAAAAGTGAAGCTTCCTTTGTTGGGCTTGAGTTTATTGAGATCAGAGTAAGCGTGACTTTCTTTATCGACTGGAAGACCAACCATGTATATTCCATTCAGTTGTGCAATGTTGAGTATATGCATGAGTAGCTGTTTGGCGGCACCTGGATCACGGTAGGCGAAGGGTGTTAGATACCAGTTGGTCATCTGTTCGCCTATCTCGGGTACTTTAGGCATGGTAGTGATCTTTCCGAGGACACCAGCAACAGCGGACATGACCTTCCAGCGATTATTATAACTCTGAAGAGTAAACCGCATCACCTTGGTATAGTCCCAGTAGCCTGCTACTGCTTTTACCGTGTCATGTTCATAGAGATAGATGTCATTCATGGAGTAGAAGGGTAGCTTATTGAAATGCTCAGTGAATGAATCATCAGTAAATGGAGTATAGAAGTCGAGGCCCCTGTTGTACTCGTTTAACAGGGTAACTACTACGGGTATATCACCCTCTTTCATGGGACGAATCTTGTAGTGATCGACTTCGTGTTTCTTGTATGCCATGAACATGAGTGGAGAACATTGTCTGATGGGTTTGAATCCATGACGTGTGAACAAACTATGGCTAGCCATGTTATCCTCGGTGATATTCAGGTACAGTAAATCTGCAAAGTCCTGCGTCTGTTTTTCTATCGCGTCCTGAAGTAATGTGGCTATTCCTCGCCTGCGGTGTTCAGGGTCAACTATAAAGCCATACTCGTAAACGCCATGGTAAATGGAGCCATTGATGGCTAGGTCCTGCTTAGCGAATCCTGCGGAGCCAAGGATTTGTTGTTCCTCCTCGACTACCAACATTGTCCAATCATCATATCCTCTTGACCGGTTGAAGAAATCCGGACTGCTATCCAGTTGTAATAGTAGACCTGAACCCATTGGGCAATTTCTTTGCAGCTGGATGAGTTGCTGGTTGTCTTCAGGAGTTGCTTCTCTGATGCGCAAAAAGGCTCGTGTCTGTATTAGATGAATGAGTATTTCGAGTTTTCCAAAGCAATGTTAGAAATAGATAACGTTATATATTTCTAACGTTAGAAATATCTTACATGAAGTGGTTGAAGTGATAAAAAACAAGACAAACGCAAGAATAATCGGGATGGCAATCGGCTTAACCATTGGACTGGGAGTAGGAATAGCCTTGGACAACATAGCAATAGGAGCAGGACTAGGAATACCATACGGAATCATCTTTGGGAAAGTACTAGCAAGAGAAGAACTCGTACAAGACAAAAAGACTAGAAGAACAGTCTCATGGACCATGCTAGCCTTCAGTATTCTGGGATGCTTGTTCTTTGGATATGTCGTCGGAGATCTGATTCTAGGGCTAACAGCGGGAATAGGATTCAGCTTTGTAATTGGGCTAAAATGGGAGAAACTCTATGATGAAAGAGTAAGCAGGATGTTCAATAAAGCAGCCAGAAACGCCTTCGTGGTAATCAACGCAGGGCTCAGCTTCGTACTGATATTCGGGCAGGGAATGAGTGACACAATATTAACCAATATTCCCCTCGGGGATCAGTTGAAATATGTGATC
>CAYTVK010000246.1:0-3528 GCA_964441725.1 uncultured Candidatus Bathyarchaeia archaeon
AGTCTGTGTGTGTCTGTGTCCTGCATAGCTCACATTCCTAGGGTCTTATAGAACTCGTTGATGTAGCTCATGGCAACGTTGGGCCATATCTTGTCTCGGGTGTACTTGTATGCTTGTCTCTCGTAATGATCCTTTAGTTTCTTCGAGTCGATGAGGTTATTGACTTCTCTGGCGATCGACTCGGGATCCCTGAAATCGCACCTAATCGCGGCTCCATCGTTTATCACTTCCTCCGCGTGGAGGAAGGGTGTCGTGACTATCGCTTTGCCCGTGCATAAAGCGTACAGCATGGTGCCGCTGCTTATCTGGTCCCTGTTGGGGTATGGGAGAATGTAGGTATCGGTTGCCTGGAGGAAGCGTATCAGATCGCTCTTGCTCAGGAACCTGTTCACGAACCTGACGTTGTTCTCCATGTCCAGCTCGGATGCTAGGTCGGAGAGGCTCTGTCTGTATGACTCGCCCTCTTGTTTCCGGACATCGGGGTGGGTCTCTCCGATGATCAGGTATAGGATCTTGGGTTTTTTCTTCACTATCTCTGGTAGAGACTGGATGGCGTACTCTATTCCTTTTCCTCTGCTTATGAGGCCGAAGGTTGATAGAACGTAGCGGTTCTCGAGGCCTAATCCCTTCTTCGCTGTCTGGCTTTTTATGAAGGGTACGTTGGGGCATCCGTGAGGTATGTATCTTATGTTGAATGCTAGGGTGTTGTAGCGTTCCTCGAGTATTTTGGCGCCCACCCTTGCCAGTACGATTACACGATCACTGAGTCTGAGGACCTCGTTCATCACTTTCTCTGCTTCTGGCGGGGGGTCCTGCAGTATTGTGTGGAGGGTGGTCACTATAGGTTTGTCTACTTCCTCCATGAACGAGATGAGGTGGCTCCCCCAGCTGCCTCCGAACAAGCCGTATTCGTGTTGTATGTTCACCAGCTTGATACTGGAGGCTTTTATCTGTTTAGCCATAGCCTCGAAGGACTCTCGGCTATCCCGCTCCACCTGTAGCTTGACCTCGATGGGGTAGTCGTAGTAGCCTCCCCTGTCGTTGATGGCGACTATGAGTGGTGGAGATAGGGACTGCTGCTTCGTTATGGAGTCGACGAGGTCTTGAGTGAAGGTGGCTATGCCGCACTCCCGTGGAGGGTAGGTGCTGAGGTAGGCTACCATGGGTTTCTCGATCCCTGAATCCACGGAACCAGCGTTTACTCCTCTGGTTCTCTCCAGGTAAACCGTGTGGGCGAGGTTCAGCAGCCTCCTCTCTGTGGTGAGGCCGATCAGGTTTCCTTTTTCAGTGACCACGAGTCTCCTGATGTCGTTTTTTCTAAGCAGGGCGATGGCTTCACGCACGGACTCGTCCGCCTCGATGGTGATTAGTGGGGACGACATGATCTGCCTAACCGTCGTCGTTTCCACGTCTCTTTCCTGGTTCAGCACCCTGTCGATGATATCTCGTTCGGTGACTATTCCTACCGGGGTCTCGTCTTCGACGACTATCACGGCTCCGACGTTGTTGACGACGAAGAGGTCGAACAGCTTGTACGCTGGGTCGTCGGGGTCAACTGTAGGCACCTCCATGTTGGTGCCGCTTAGCACAGGGAGATCGAATAACAGTTTAAAATAGGAAGCCGTGTCAGTCACAGGGTATAATAGTTCTTCTCCCCTAAAAGATGGTGAGAATAAATGGTTTGATCTTGGTTCAGCCGTAATACATACAGAGTTTCCGTGGAGGTCTACGCCGTGATAATAGCTGGGGGAAAGGGAAACCGTCTCTGGTTTTTTAGCAGAGGGGGAGAAGCTGAAACGGGTCTACGGGTTTCTGGGAGAGGATGTGTCCTCTTAGAATATGTTGGTTGAATCACAGCGTATTGGTGCCAATTTTATTTGATCTCTTGGTTGGGTCTCTCATCCAGAGCAAACGAGTACCTCACAATCTATAGCGGCACCCAGGGAGCGGAGGCGCTGCAGGTAGATTACGGGGATGGCTTTACCTGGGTTAACCTTATCACCGATGTAAAGCCAGGGTATAACAATATAGATGTATCAAGCGTACTGACAGGCTCCGACTTCACGGTAAGATTCATCGATACTCTTGGAGTTGGAGATGACACTCAGGGCAGTTGGATAATTAATGCAGTATATTTTAACCGGTTCAACTAGAGAAGTTAATGTACGTAGCAGTAACTTGTTGAATCAAGCACTAGTAAGCTTACAGAATTTATTTGGTATGTTTTTTATAATGATGAACAGAGAAGATTGTTGGATAATCTAGTAAAGTTGTGTCCGTTTTGAGTCTCCAGAAAGCAGTTATATATGGAGTAATTGGATTAACTGTGAGTAGCTTTTTTTCTTTTATAATCTTGTTAAACATGTCTGTCAATCTTTATCCTTTTGTCAAGGTTTTGCTGTGGATCATAATTCCGCTGCTTTTCTGCGTTTACGCAGCATATGAGGGATACTTGGATAATTGATTCTGGCTTGTTGTGTTATACTTATTTTGAATATAGAATTTCCGGTTTATACTTTTATTTTTGTTTTCTCGAACATTTCGATCTTCTTCTCTAAACCATTATAGCTATCCAGCAACATCTTTCTGAGTTCTTCATACTCATCATCCATTAACTCAATGATATTTTTACCATTATAACTAGAATACAGTGAAATTATAGACCCATTCAGATTTCCAAGCACAAAATCATTGAAGGAACCCAAACTATCTGCATCCCTCTTTCGAGACCACGTAGTCCAGGATTGATTCAAATATGCCTCAGCAGTGATACCCTCTAAGAAGTCATCAAGCAGGTCTATCAAGTAAGGGTCCATTATATACGTAAGAGCAAAGACGTTACTGTTTAAATAGCTGACCAATTACTAGCGCGAGCCTATTTTAGGGGAATCCTAAGAGTAACCGTATTATCAGATACTACCGCATCTACGTTTATATCCATAATATTCTCTACCATCGCCTCAAGATAAGATTGAACAAAAAGGCTCCACTTCTTATCCAACACATGCCGTAGATGAAACATATGCACACCGTTCACCTGGTGATAATTACAGGAAAACCATCCAGCGTATTTAGTCATAATTTCCTCAATAAACCACTTAATAGATGGAAAATCCAGCCTCATTCCACGCATTAACAGATTATCCCGTGCCTGAGTGCCACCAGCGAGCTTACCTGCTTTGATAATATCATCGTCATCAAGCATTGCGAGTAGAGAGGTGATAGTATTTGGGGATATGGAGAGTAGCTGTGATCCAGTGTAGAATCTATCGTTATAGACATATTTTGCAACTATTATATCGATAATTGAATTTACACTATTTCCCAAGTTTTCTGCCTCTTCTTTTAAAACGTCGTCATAGTCAGTAGGTAGTCTAAAAGTCCGTGTCACTAAATTTTTACTAGAAGGCATGTCTTTCATAAGATATAGTCTTCTATCAAAATTTATAGATATAGTTAAAATGCATGCGCACGGCGCACGCTCGCGTAAAACAGTAATTAGATATTGAATTTCCCGCAGTATAACAA
>CAYTVK010000247.1:0-1274 GCA_964441725.1 uncultured Candidatus Bathyarchaeia archaeon
TGGTGTCTATAACCGAGTTAAGAAGACCCAGACAGGGCTATTGAGCATGAACCTAGTCTACGTAGTGCTCATGCTGCTGGCGATTATACTCGGTATGATATTCTTAGGAGGTATCTAGAAATGTTCGGATTACTTTGGTTTACGATCTTACTACCAATACTATTTATGCCCATCGTGTATGTTCTCGGCAGATATCTTGGACAGAAGACGAGTTGGATAGCTTTTATCCCTCTTCTTTATAGCACAGTTTATCTCGGGAGCCTGATGGGTGGAATAGCCAATAACCCTGTTGGCGAGTACATCGAGTGGCTGCCAAACATCAGGTTCGGAGTTTATGCTGATGGATTGAGTTTGCCTGTAGCCTTGACGGTTGCAGTGCTCTCAGCTATTATCGTAATCTATAGCCGACCCTACATGGAACGCAGCATCAAAGAACAGTATGGTCAGGAAAACAACAGGGCACATGCAACATACTATGCATTGTATCTAGGATACGCTGCTAGTATGATGGGAGTAGCGCTCAGCACAAACCTATTCGAGTTCTACCTCTTCTTTGAGTTAATGATCATACCATCATGGGCGCTCATCAACGCCTATGGCTCTGGCGAGAAAGAGAAAGTAGCTCTAAAATATCTGCTATGGTCCATCTTCGGCGCAGTAATATTCGTCACAGGCGTATTTTCAGTATATGCTCTCACTGGCTCATATGAGATTTCTGCGCTGGTTGAGCTCATCGGTTCGCGTTGGGCTGGATTCGTCGTATTTACCATGCTTGTCGGTCTATGCGTGAAGATGGCGATGTTTGGGTTGCACACATGGCTCCCAGACGCATATTCACACGCTCCAACTCCAATCAGTTCATTGCTGAGCCCAGCAATGAGCGGTTTGGCTGCATACGCCATTGTGAGACTGGTGCTCCCCATCAAAGGAGTGATGGATACAAACTTCCTTCTGACACTCCTTTGGGGGCTAACCACGATGGTCTACGGAGGCTTGATGGTATTTGCTCAAACTGACATTAAGAAGATTCTTGCATATTCCAGTATGAGCCAGATGGGCTATATCTTTGTAGGAATAGCAAGTGTGACCACTATCGGCGTTACAGGCGCTATGATGCACTACATCAGTCATGGTCTAGGGAAGGCTGCTCTCTTCCTCAGCGTCGGAGCAATAATACACCAAACCGGCATCAAGGACATACGTAAACTTGGTGGGCTCGCTGCAAGGATGCCCATTTCAGCGTTAGCCTTCTTCATAGGCGCTATGAATATCGC
>CAYTVK010000247.1:1374-3525 GCA_964441725.1 uncultured Candidatus Bathyarchaeia archaeon
CTACAGATCGTAGGGGAGATACTGAGGTGAAAATGATATGATACAGAACATGTTACTATTAGTAATATTCGCAGTCTTCGCATCAGCTCCAATAGTTTACTTGATAGGAAGAAGCATAGGAAAACAGGCGAGCTGGATAGTCGTCGGCGTCCTTCTCCTCGTTGCTATTATCTTCGCTGGGCTTCTACCTTCAGCGGAGCATGAATCAGTAATGGAGATCTACAACTGGGTATCAGCTCCGCTTGAACTACATTTCGGTCTACTTGCAGATGGACTTAGCGTGCCAATGACCTTCGCTTACGCCTTCATCTGCACAGCGTCAGCCCTATTCAGCATACCATATATGCAGAAACGCCTCAAACAAGAAGACATAGAGGAAAACAACTCACAGTATGCAAAATTCTACACCTTCTTCCTACTATACGCTGGAAGCGTAGCGGGATGTATGCTATCAACAAACCTCATCCAGTTCTTCCTCTTCTTCGAGATAGCGTTGGTATTCTCATGGCTTCTAGTACTGCTCTACGGATATGGTGACAGGAAGAGAAACTCACTGCTATACTTCCTCTGGACACACATCGGAGGCGGCATACTGCTGATTGGTATTCTAGGTGTCTACTGGTTGGTGGGAAGCTTTGACATCGCGGACATGGCTCATATCTCGGATATCCCAGGAGCCTTCTGGGTTGGAATGGCCATCACACTAGGTCTATTTGTCAAGATTGGCGCCCTTGGATTCCACGGATGGATGCCAGATACTTACAGTGAGTCACCGGCACCGATAAGCGCGGTTCTGGGGTCAACATCAGTAATGTTAAGCACATATGCTCTCGCGAGGCTAATTCCGTACTTCATGGATGTGATGGCTGGAATAAGCAAGTGGCTAATGCTATGGGCTTTATTGACCATTGTCTATGCTGGAGTGATGGCTCTTGTCCAAAATGACACAAAGCGACTAGTATCATATCTGAGCCTAAGCCAGATGAACTACTGTGTACTCGGCGTATTCACCTTGGTACCCTACGGTGTACTCGGCGCAGTATCATACAGCATCAGCCACGGCATCGCCATCGGACTCCTGTTCTTAGTCTCAGGAGCACTGCTCTACAGGACAGAGACCCGAGACATGAACCAGATGGGAGGACTAGCAGAAAAACTACCAGTAGTAATCTTAGCCACATTGGCTGGATTCCTAACCATCGGCGGTGTCCCCCCCGCGGTAGGATTCAAGTCCAAGTTCATCCTGTTAAGCGGAGCCTTCGTAAGGGGCTTCCAGACGGGTTGGCTGGAGCTTGTCATCGCTATACTGGCAGGCAGCCTAGCAACACTGATTACACTGGGCTATGAGTTCAGAACCGTTTGGCGGATATATTATGGAAAACTACCCGAACCATTGAAGACTGTACAACACACCCCCGCGATGATGGCTATCGCCCTACTCGCCTTGGGTTCGCTGTCTATCATATTCGGTCTGTGGCCGTCTCTATTCACGAGAGCCCTAGAGTCTTTCATAGAGCATATTTTCCACTAATCCCCTAATTTTATTTCTTATAAAAAATAGTAAAAAAAGAGATATTTTTAGCCAGATGCGTGTGGGTCGCCGTGGCAACTATCACAGTCCATATGTGAGTTGACATTGGCTACCGTTCCTTTTGAGTTGTGACATGCATTGCACTCGATAACATTTTCTGGGTCAGAATATGCTGCAGTGTATGTGCCGTCAGCTTCAGCGTTCAGCATCTCAACGATTTTTCCAGCTATGTCAGCGCAAAGTCTTCCGCATCTCTCTGCTCTCTCGGGACTACCACTGGAGGCACCAGCCGTATTGCACCAGTTTGTTACCGAGGCGTGGCAGAGTGGTGAATCCGATACGCTTTGTGGAATATCGCCCACCACCTTGATTGCCGTTGCTGGCGCATAGATTGGTAAAGCGGTTTCAGAGTACCAACCCATCATGTCATTGAGTGTTGCACCAGATGTCATGAGGGTAATTGCCATTCCTCCACCCATTAATGTCCCGCATGTTGTACCCCAGCCTTTGAGTCCTCCGGAACCAAAGGTTGCCATCTTTGTTGGGATGGCTGTGAATGGATATCCTACTTGGTCTTGTAGCTCACCAATTATACCCTCAAAAACCGCATAGCTGCATCC
>CAYTVK010000248.1:0-3483 GCA_964441725.1 uncultured Candidatus Bathyarchaeia archaeon
ACATGTGATTCAGGGACTACGTGGAGAGCTACTTCCGTTAAACCCATAAACAGAAAACACCGTAGTCTCAGCATGTCAACCTCCATCAAAGAAGCGGACAAGTTCCTACAGGAAAACGGACTAGGCCGGATAGAGTTCCATGGAACAAGCTATGCTTGGGGTTATAGAGAGAATGAGCCAATAATAGCGGTAATCATGAGCAGCGACGGTGGGGCTGCTTTTCAGTCAGTCATGAGCCTTTATTGGGCCTCAGCGGAATACATCGCTAAACCATGGTGTCTATTATTGGTTGTTGACGAGATAGCGCCACCTCAAATGCAGATGCTGGAAAGCCTGTCAAAACAGTATAATATTCAACATGTTGTAGATGAGGCTCTATTATCAGCTATTCATGATCAGTTGGATAAGCTCACAGAAATACTAAGCGAATACATCCCAGAAGACGCGTGTAACCCGATAAAAGCGCTAGGAGACTCTGTGAAAAACTGGAGAACAGAAAAACCAGCCAAAGAGTACAATTACAGCCTAAAAATTGAAGTGGGGAACCTAAACCTCTACCGAGAGAATGGCGAACTGATACCCAGCAGAAAGACCATACCATTAACGGCTGTCTCAGGTGAAACAAGAATCGAAGGCATACTCCCAAGACTAGTTAGCAACAAAGAGGGCTTACTTTTCGACACCGAGCACAGAAACCTTCCCATGGTATTCAGATTAAAGATAGGCGATAAATCAGAACTGGTAACCCGGTTTGAAGCCGACAAATGCAACATCATCGAGGCAACAAGCTTCTGGAGCCTCCATCAAAGTTTTATCCATTCGAATAAGCTAGCATTTATAGAACCTAATACAGGAGATATCCTGTTCAACTGCGTGAGGGGCACTGGATGAACGAGGAATTAGTAAAAACCGTTGACGAATACCTAGACAAATTCATCTCCTCCAACTTGGTGATGATAAAGATCAATGACAAAAAATATCCACCTGAAAGCCTCAAGCGAATGCTATTAAGACGCATTACAGAAAAAAACCTAGAAGGCATCACTGCCTACATGTTTAGGAAAGAACTCTATCTTGAGAAAATATAGAATCATTCTTTCGCTAGATTAATCCAAGCCTCAACGTTTTCCACTTTGGGTGGTCTCTTCGTTATCTCGTTTTTCTCGTTTGCATCTGTAAGCTTCTTGAATAGTTCCTCTGGAGACTCTTTCGCTAATTCTTGGATAGAATTGATGCCTGCTGCACGCAGTAGTTCCTGATATTTAGGACCAACTCCGTTTAGTTTGTCCAAGTCATCAACGGTCTCGACTTGTTTTTCCTCTACCTTCTCTTCAGGTTTATCGTCTGTCTCTTTTTCAGCTTCGACTATCTCAGCTGTCTTCTCAATTAACCGAATATCTGTGGCTTCTTTTCCCTTAGGCGTATCACTTAATGTGAACTCTACTTCTTGACCCTTTAAGGGCAACGCTGTCTTTGGATAATTGGATACGTGGAAGAAAATATCATCGTCACTTCCCTCAATCTCGATAAAACCGAAACCTCGGTACGATAAATATTTTTTAATTTTTCCCTTCAAATTAAAACACTATCGACAATAATGGGTATCTCTTTTAAAAAGGTATCACTATAACATGCCGTTTTTCTCTTTTCTTTTAAAAAACCATGCTAAATGGTGCTTGTTTTTATGAATGTGAATAAATTAATTATAACTTTTTTCCATAAAATTAGATTAGGCCACATTTTGTATTACATCCGATAATTAACCCACGAAAATTAGGAGTATCTCTGCTGAACCTGACTCAGGTCCTGAATTTATCAATTATACTCATAATTCGTTGATTTAGTTTGAATAAATGGCGGGCTCGGTGGGATTTGAACCCACGGTCTCCGGCTTCGCAGGCCAGAATCATATCCTGACTAGACTACGAGCCCACCCACCAATATCAGTATCCAATAAATAAACCTAATCCAAACACAGAATACGGAAAAAAGAGAAATCCCATCATCAATCTGTGCTTTCCATGATATGCAATTCACTCCTATATGAAAACCACAGTATAAAACTGTGGAAATCATGTTTCCCCTATTATAAACAAAAGAATCCGTAGTATCGCTACGAAAAAATGATATGTTTAAATACGACTCATTAGAAAAAATCGTGTTCATAATGAGCCTAGAAACATGCCCCCGGGTACTTGTGGGAGGTACACTGTTCGATGGAACAGGCGCTCCCCCAATAAAAGACAGCATAGTGATATTGAAAGACGAGTACATCGTGGAAGTTGGCAAGCGCGACGAAGTAGAGATACCATCGGGCGCTGAGGTTTACGATATCACCGGTAAGACAATTACGCCGGGGTTGATAGACAGTCACAGCCACTTCCTCTGGATGGGAGTAGCCATGAAAACCATGGTGCTACTCGACGACACAAAGTCAGTAGACGAGGCATTGAAGCGTGTGAAGGAACGCGTCGCAGAGTCCAAGCCCGGTGAATGGATCATCGGAAGAGGCTGGGATGAGTCCAAGTGGCCTGAGAATAGATACCTGACAAAAGAAGATCTAGACCCTATAGCGCCAGATAATCCAGTGATCCTCAGCAGAGTTTGTGGACACCTAGTAAGTGTCAACACAAAAGCCATGGAGACCGCTGGGCTAACGCGAGATACACAGGATACTGAGGGTGGGCATGTTGATAAGGATGAGAAAGGTGAAAACACAGGTATTCTTCGCGATTGCAGGCACTTGATAGAATCCGTCATTCCACCTACCAGTGTTGATGTAATGGTGGAGGGATTAGAGGTCGCGAGTGATTACGCACTAAGCCTTGGCTGTACAGGAATCCATGACGCTGGTCTTGCAAACATGGATATCAAGGCATATCAGCAGGCTGAGAAAGCGGGTAAACTCAAAGTAAGATCATACATTATGCTCAGAGGAGACGCAGAGGAAGCAGCCATCAAGTTAGGCGTCCAGACTGGATTAGGAGACGATCTAGTACAGCTTGGACCAGTAAAGAACCTCATGGATGGAAGCCTCGGAGCTAGAACAGCTGCATTATTCGAGCCATACGAGGATGAGCCAAGTACATCAGGGCTCCTGCTTATGAAACCCGAGGCTCTCACAGAGAAAATAGTACGCGCCCATGAGGCTAATCTGCAAACCGCCACACACGCCATAGGAGACCTTGCAGTAGAGAAGGTTTTAGACTCAATACAGGAGGCGTTGAAGCGTTACCCAAGGAAAGATCATCGGCACAGGATCGAGCACTGTGAATTAACGAGCGCCCAGCAGATAGAGAGAATCAAACAACTCGGCATCGTTCCTGATATGCAGCCCAACTTCATTGGAGAATGGAGCGGCCCAGGAAGCATGTACAGGCAGAGACTGGGTGAGAGAAGAGACCGAATGAGCAACCAGTACAGAGCCATGTTGGATGAGGGAATTAAAGTGGCTTTCGGCAGCGATTGTATGCCTTTCAATCC
>CAYTVK010000249.1:0-3466 GCA_964441725.1 uncultured Candidatus Bathyarchaeia archaeon
ACATACTCGCTGCGCCTGATGCGCGACGCCTGCATGAACGGCGCCGGCTTCCACAACCGCCTCAGCTACGACAGGAGGTACCTCGACAAAGAAGGCACAGAAGACAGCATAGGGCACGCCCTTTGGGCGACAGGTTACACCATAAACTCTAGGGCTCCACGTATGCTGAAACAGCTCTCAAGGCTGCTGTTCGACGAGAGCTTACCCAAGGCAAGGAGCTTCACGTCTCCGCGGGGAAACGCCTTCACTCTCCTAGGGTTATGCGAGTATAGTAAAGCACACCCACAAGACGTTAATCTGCGGAAAGACATCGCAGGGTTCGCGAGTTTCCTGGTTGACAGGTACAGAGACAACGCAGAGCCGGGTTGGATGTGGTTCGAAAACCTTATGACCTACGTAAACCCGAGGCTCCCGCAGGCTTTGCTTGAGACAGGAAATTTACTAGGAGACGAAGCGTTTCTCAGGATCGGCAAAGAGTCACTGGATTTCCTCGTAGAAACCCAGTTCAATGACGGAGTCTTCCACCCCATAGGCACAGAAGGATGGTACAGGCGAGGCGGGGAGAGGGCTTACTACGACCAGCAGCCAATCGAGGCTTCCTGCATGGTAGAAGCCTGCATCACAGCACATAGGACACTGAACGAGCAAAGGTACGTCGATTACGCGCACAAAGCCTTCCAGTGGTTCCACGGAAGTAACTCATCTGGTTTAACCCTCGTAGACAAGGACAACTACACCTGTTTCGACGGCTTAACCCCGAAAGGACTGAACCAGAACCAGGGAGCAGAGTCAACGATATCCTATCTACTAGCCGACCTATCCCTCAGCGCCGGGCCCCAGAAAAGAATCTGATCCTAATCGCGTCATTTTTATTAAAGGAAGCACAGCTTATCGGCTATGGCTCGATTCGAGGGAAACCCCATCCTGAAACCAGTGCCTGAGCATCCATGGGAATCCAAATACGTCTTCAACCCCGCCATGTTTGAGCTAGGAGACAAGATCCACTACATTTACAGGGCCATGGGAGACGACAATGTTTCTAGGCTGGGATATGCCTGCTCCACCGACGGATGCGTCATCGAAGAAAGGCTGCCTTACCCTGTATTCGAGCCACTGAACCCTGAGGAAGCGAAGGGAGTCGAGGACCCAAGGGTAACCGTGATAGGCGACACATGCATCATGGCTTACACTGCCTTCTCCCGCATCCCACAGATAGGAATCACCACAATCAAGGTAAAAGACCTGCTGGAGAGAAGATGGCTGTGGGGCGAGAGAATCTACCCCTTCCCTGGAGTAACAAACAAAGACGCAGCCTTTTTCCCCAGAAAGCTCGACGGCAAATACGTCATGTTTCACAGAATAGATCCCGATCTATGGATAGCCTACTCATATGACATGAAGACTTGGTTTGGCTCCAAGAAAGTCATGAGTCCAAGGAGTGGTACGTGGGACAGCCTAAAGGTCGGTATCGCCGGTCCCCCCATCGAGATCGATGAAGGCTGGCTGCAGATATATCACGGAGTGGACGAGAACCGGGTGTACCGATTAGGAATCCTACTGTTGGATAGACACAACCCCGAGACAATCATATATAGATCAACGGATCCCATTCTCGAGCCCTACGAGACATACGAACGTCAAGGCTTAGTGCCCAACGTGGTCTTCAGCTGTGGTGCAGTAAAACGTGGAGATCAACTGCAGCTGTCTTACGGCGCCAGACACAGTGATCGCCGTTTCAAACTTTTCCCTAGATGACATACTATCACCATACTTGAGTAAGATACACGGATCTTCGTAGTTTATAGAGAAGGAAAACTAACCAATTAAACCACCACTAACAAACCTGGGAAACATGTAGCGAACACAGAAGCTGACATCCTCGCTCCAAGAGAAAGGTAATCACTGTTGCAGGAATCTAAGGCACACATGTCAAGCCACTCATATAACTGAAGATCAGGCTCGCACGCGATAATGATCGCCGTTGGACCTAATGAAGAAACAGTTTCCCTTGGAAAAATATATGGGATTAAATTATTTGACGCAAGAGAAAAAACTGGATCAGCAGCTTAACTGAATATATAACTGAAGAGATATTGAATAAAAAGATATGAGAGGAAGTGATGAGGTGTCAAAAGATGGAGCTGTTTGTTTCTCCTATGGGGGCTTTACCCGGTTCTTATCGGTGTTGAATGAGAGGTTTGGTTCTGCAGGCGACTCTATTTTATTCGCGATGAGCCGCGATTTTGGGGTGTATGATATTCACACAATGCTCCAGATGGGTGCTTTCAGAGACGCGGAGGGTGATGAGGAAAAGATATTTCGAGCATATCTTAGAGACGTGGAAAGACTTGGTTGGGGTATGCAGTCACTGGACTCATTTGATATGATTAAGGGGGAGGTCATTATATCCGTGCAGGAATTTGGGTTAACTGGGTTCTGTGAAAACGAGAACTCGCCGTATTGTCTCTTCATAAAAGGCGTAGTGTCCGGGATATTAAAGGAGATAACAGAACAAGACTTCTACGCTGAAAGCGTTGAATGCGATAGAGAACATCCAAGGTGTAGATTCAAATTCTACCGCAAGCTAAGATAATTAACCCGTTTAAAGGCTCCTTTTTTAGTTTATTCACGGTTATTACATCTATAGTTACGAGCCTGACCCCCGCTTGGAGAGCCGCTAATCTACACCCTGTTGAAGCTCTTTGAAATGAGTGAACTACGTTCCTACAAGTAGGTTGGTCTTCTTGCGACTACCCGATAAAATGAAATCAGCTACCATTATTTGAAAACCATATTTATCTATTAAGCCCCGTATAATGGGTAAGTCAGTGAAGTAAATGGGGTTATGTTATTTCTGCGGTAAAGAGGATACTACTTATAGTTGCCCATACTGTAACATAAAATTCTGCGCCGAACATTATCCACCTGAAAAACATAACTGCATAGCATACAAGGAAACCAGTAATTTTAAGATACCAGAAAAAGTTGAGACGCAAACTGAAACCCCGTATACGGCTCCAAAATATGAGAAGCCAATCACAACGCCAAAGAGAAGTGAGCAGACCCAAATAAATAAGACAACCATAGCCATCGCCTTGGTTGCTATCAGTATTCTGAGCGTGGGGTTTATCGTATTTAACGGCGGCTCCCGTGGACTGGAGGCTGTAAAGCCCGTAGAGGTTGATTATGAGCTTAACAGCGTGGCTCTCAGCCAGGTGAATGTATTCAGGTATAGAAACAATCTCACATATCTAGACTATGATACAAACCCGATCGCTCAGGAGTTTGCCTCAGAGCTGATGAGAAGTAAGGACATCTATCATAACCCAAAGCTGCCATCAAATATGGGGGAGAACATCGCAATGCACACTGAACACGGGCAAGACCCCAAGGTGGCAATTGCCCTCATGATTCAAGATATGGTCAACAACGACGCACAATTTGATTACGCAAACAGAGACAACGT
>CAYTVK010000250.1:0-3457 GCA_964441725.1 uncultured Candidatus Bathyarchaeia archaeon
TTTGAAGGCCTGATGGTGCTCCCGCTTCACAATCACCGTGAACACCACCTGAGATGCCTTATCCCGGTTCCACTGATCCACCCCATACGACCAACCCTCATGCTTAACAAACCCATACCTTCGGAGCTTACCTCGCAGCCCATTAACTTCATGCGTATTCCGCACCTCCACCGTGACAGTGAAGACACCTACCGCACCTAAAGCATAATGAGACTCAGCCAACCTACGCCTCACACTCCTGTCGCTGTACTGTTTCTAGGAGCATCTGCCCCGTCTCTGTGAGCTGGACTCCGTGGTGATGCGTATATTTGATGATCCCGTGTCTGCTCAGCTGCTTCCTATCGGAGTCAGTGAGAAGCATCATGGGTGGGGCAGCCCCAGTGATCTGTTCAAGCTCATGCCTGAAGAACAGTACCAAGTTAAGGTTGCCCAGGATCTCCAGATCATGAATCTGTGTTAGGCGAGACTAAAAACATGTCGATGGGTTTTACCCCACTGGGTTTTTATTTTAGGCTGCGAAAAAGGTTCCGCTAGTCTTGACTGAGGATAACGTATTCTCACAGCTATGCCGACCCGTTCGGAGGCTGATACAAGAGAAAGGCTTCGAGAAACCCACCGAGCCCCAGCGAAAGCTGATCCCAATCATACTGGAGGGCAAAGATGTGCTTCTCATATCAGCCACAGCCACAGGCAAGACAGAGGCAGCTATGCTGCCTGTTCTTCACAAGTTTCTCATGAGCGGCGGCAGGCAACCCGGTATCAGCATCATATATGTTACCCCATTGAGGGCTCTTAACAGGGATATTCTTGACAGGATGACCTACTGGGCTAACAGACTTGACATTAAGCTGGGGGTACGCCACGGCGACACCAGTCAGAAGGAGCGTAACTATCAACGACACAGCCCACCAGATATGCTTATTACTACGCCTGAGACGCTGCAGGCTATTCTTCAGGGCAGAACCATCAAGAACCACCTCAAGACGGTTAAGTGGATAATCATCGACGAGATACATGAACTTGCAGACAATAAACGTGGCAGCCAGCTCAGCCTCGCACTGGAGCGGGTTAAAGCTGTAGCAGAGGAGCCTCCGCAGCTCATCGGGTTGAGCGCAACCATCGGTACCCCTGATAAGGTGGCTAAATTCCTCGGGGGAGAGGACAGAGAGGTTGAGATCGTGCAGATATCAGCTCTCAGGGATACGCGGTTTGAGATACTGTATCCGCAGCCTGGGCCGGAGGATTATGATCTCAGTAACAGGCTCTTCACTCACCCAGATGTGGCTGTGCGTCTCAGAGTCATGAAGGACCTCATCGAGAACCATGATACCACACTCATTTTCACTAACACTCGTAGCACAAGCGAGGCGTTAACGAGTCGCTTCAACATCTGGGACACAGATTTCCCCCTGAGCATCCATCACGGCTCGCTGGCTAAGACCAGCAGGATAGCCACTGAGAAGGGGCTGAAGTCAGGGGACTTGAGAACGGTTATCTGCACCAGCAGCCTTGAGCTTGGCATAGACATCGGCAGAATCGATCTCGTCATACAGTATAATAGCCCAAGACAGGTGACGAGGCTCCTGCAGCGTGTTGGTCGCAGCGGCCACAGCGTCGATGAGACCAGCAAGGGGGTTATTATTGCCTTGAATAGCGATGACGCCATGGAGAGCATGGTTATCTGCAGACGGGCCCTCAAGGAGATCATGGAGCCGCTGCAGGTTCCTGAGAAGCCCTTTGATGTCTTGGTTAATCAGATGATCGCTGAGCTGATGCAGACAAGCCGCGTATATATCCTGCAGTACAAAAATTTGTTCAAGAATGCCTACCCTTACAGGGACCTAACCGAGGAGGATATCATAGGCGCCGCTAACTATATGCATGACAGGTTCCCACGCCTCGCTTGGTTCAGCCCCGAGGATGAGGTGCTCATAAAGCCTCGTGGGAGCCGAAAGACCATGTACAGGTACTTTTTCAACAATCTGAGCATGATCCCCGACGAGAAGGATTATCTCATAATGGACGTCGATGATGATGCCCCTGTTGGTATTCTTCAGGAGGCATTTGTGGCTGAGTACGCGAAGCCCGGAGTTAAATTCACGCTCAGGGGTAGCGCGTGGAAGATACTGAACGTCCACAACGACAAGATCTATGTAAAGGCAGAGGATGACCCGACAGGCGCTATACCGAGCTGGGTTGGTGAACAGATACCTGTTCCCTTTGAGGTAGCCATTGAGGTGGGTCAGATCAAGGGATTCGTGGAGGATGGTCTCAATAATGGTAAGTCAGTGGACTGGGTGGCGTCTGAGTTGAGTAAGCGTTACCCCGCGCAGCCTGAGACCATCAAACGGGTTCTCAAGGAGCTCGTTGATCACCATAGGCACGGTTACCTTGTTCCCACGGATAAGCGGGTGCTTGTTGAGGACTGGGATGATAACGTAATTATCCACGCTAACTTCGGGAGTATGCCCAACAGGACCCTCGCGAGGATAGTGGGGCATGTGATCAGTGAGGCGACAGGGTATCCTGTTGGGGTACAGCAGGATACCTATATGATCATCACCCAGACCGTGGGGGAGGTGAACGCCAACTATGTTGCGAGGATGCTCAAAACCCTCGCCAAGAAGGACCTCACAGACACCATCAGCGAGGCGGTGACCAAGACGGGTCTCTTCAAGAAGCGGCTCATCAATGTGGCACGCAAGGCTGGTGCGTTGAGCAAGTTCGCTAACTTCAGCAACATCACACTGGGTAGGTTGATGAAGAGCTTCGAGGGCACCATCATTTTTGAGGAAGCCATGAAGGACACCCTCAGGCAGGACCTGGATGTGGATACCACCATAGAGTTGCTCAAGAAGATGGCTGAGGGTGATATCGAGGTAACCGTGCTGGAGACTGGTGAGGAGGTGAGTCCACTTGGTCAACTTGGCGTGGACAGCATAAGCATGAAGGTGGATATTGTTCCACCTGAGAAGATCACAAAGATCATTCTTGAGTCAGCAAAGGCACGGCTGTACAACGAGACGAGGATACTCACATGTCTAGGCAAACATGACTGGCTGCAGGAGATGCAGGTCAATGATCTCCCTGAGAAGATTGTTTGCCCCATCTGTGGTAGCACAGAGATAGCTGTGCTGGATCGTACGCCTGAGGAGGTGGCTGAGATGATGGCTCGTACAAAGGGGCGGTATAATTTTGATCCGCCTTGGTGGTGGAAGAAGGGAGAGGATGCATCAAAGCTTGTCTCTATTTATGGTCGGCGCGCTGGGATCATCGCTGCTGCTAAGCGTGTTGAGAACGAGGTGGCTTGGGATATACTGGCTGAGACAGAGGGGGAGGGAGACGAGTTCTTCCAGAGGATCGTTGAGGCAGAAAGGGAAGCCCTCAAGAAGCGCTTCATGTAACAGGTAGGTCGAATTTCCCGCAGTATAACAAATAAATTCCCAAGATATCAGTA
>CAYTVK010000251.1:0-3438 GCA_964441725.1 uncultured Candidatus Bathyarchaeia archaeon
CACTAGTCTCGTCTGGGGCGTAAACCAGCCACTGGAAATAAGAATAAATCTTAAACCAGTGCAGACAGAAACCGCCAGTATTAATGTCGATGGTATAAAAAATCGGGAAAAAATTGACTTGGATGAAAACTGTGAGGCATCAATTACACACACCTTCACGGAGAAAGGAGTTACAAGAACCCGGTTCAACTATAAAGACTCAAAGGCATCAGCCGAGACCCTGCTCGTGATAAATATAATTGATTACAGGGAAGAAATCATCAAACTATTCAACCAAGACTTCAAGGAACAAGTAACACGAGCTAAAGAGCTAAATTATACTGCAACCGCCAGAGAACTCTTGGCATCTAGCAACAGGCTTGAGCCCCATATACTGGAAACCTTAGAGCAACTGATACTATGCTTTGAAGAGGCGACATACAGTCACCACCCCATCACCGAGGACGATTATCATAGATACATGGAGAACAGAACAAACATAGAGGCTGACCAAAATGCAGACTAATAACCAGCAAATAACCAGATTAACCGTATCCTATCTGCTAATACTATCAGCTCTCATCTGGTTCCTCTACTTCCAGTCAATAAAAACCCCTGACCAGCTCTTTGGCATATTACCCGGATTCAAGCTAAATCAACTGTTTCTCCCACTAGTATCCCTAGTCACACTCATCTACACATCATACATGACCACTTTGCTTACGGTTGGAAGACTAACTAAACCAATCCAGAACACGCTCCGAGTAACCAGTATAACACTGTCCCTAGCGTTAGCAAGCAACTGGTCTCAGGTACCATATTATCTCAGAAGCCCTATGAGGCTACCCTTTATCATATCGACCATATTATCACTGCTATACCTCGCCCAGAAACACCTGAACGAGAACAAGTACTATTCATCGATATACCAGGGGATAAGACTAGGCGCTATTGGATTAGCGGTGCACCCTGTTTACAGGAGCACATTGACAGAGTTGAGGTCGATAAGCCTCACCGGGGAGCCTCTCGCTATCCCCGTTGATGTACTGAACAGTCAGATGTTGGACTCAATTGGTCTTTCATTCAGAAACGCTTGCCTATTATTAATGGTAATATCCGCTCTTAGTATACTGAGAAACACACAAGATCCGTATCTGCGATATATTGGGAAGTTATCGGGAGAGAAACTCTACACAAAGCTAGTACTCTTCTGGTTATTAGGCGTCTATTTCATGTCGGGTAGAGCAATTATTATTGAAGTAGGTTGGGTTAACTGGCAGCTTCTCATAGCCCTAGAGTGGCTGATCATCACGCTATCCTTCTATCTAGGGTATCGTTCAATGAACAGATACGTCGCTTCAATGGTTGAGGAGTACGCTGAGGTCGAGGACTGGTATAAGCACATTCAGCAAGTTGAGTACACCAGTGATAAAAAACACGAAGAATTAACCCGCCTGATAAAGGGATTCGTGGAGAACGGCGAGAAGAGCAAACTGGTAACACAGCTAGCTAGTCTCCTAACTAAAAGCGGATACGAGATAGAGAAGATACATCGTATTCTGCGGAGTCTAATCGAATACAACGAACCCTCTATGGGTCCCATATTATTCAGGTGGCAAATCAAACAATATGAAAAAATGAATGAAACTCTGAGGGAGATTTTAATCAAGGAAGTTTTTGACGGGATAGATGGAAGAAACATCCTCGTCGAAGATCAAACAGGTGAAGAAACGGAGTAGCGCTAAATTGAATCTAGAAACATTAAGAGAAAACAACAAGTCGATACTCGACACAGTGGAGAAATACTTCGTAGGCGACAGATCAATGCTTACCAAGGTTCTAGCATCATCGTTAGCCAACGGACACATATTATTCGAGGACTACCCCGGACTGGGAAAAACACTCCTAGTCAAGGTGTTCGCTAAGACCATGGGCTGCAACTATCGGAGAATACAGTTCACACCAGATCTAATGCCAAGCGACATAGTTGGGACAAGAGTCTGGGTCATGGAGGACTCATCATTCCGCCTGGAAAAAGGCCCAGTGTTCACAAACATATTGCTGGCAGACGAGATCAACAGAAGCCCACCAAAGGTACAATCCGCCTTATTGGAGTGCATGGAGGAGAGACAAGTAACGATTGAGGGTGAGACCCATCGTCTTGATACTCCCTTCTTTGTCTTAGCCACTCAGAACCCCATAGAGCTGGAGGGAACATATCCGCTTCCCGAGGCTCAGATAGACAGGTTCATGCTGAAACTGTACACCGGCTACGTTGGCTCAATTGAGCGAGAAGCCACCATAATAAAACGAAGATCAATCTGGAGACAGGATGACCCAACGGAGCTGGTTCCCAGTATTACGGATGTTGACAGCTTCAGGGAGATGCAGAGAATAGTTGAAGAGGACATCTTTGTTGATGACCAGATATTCACCTATATCGCTGAGATAGTCAACATGACACGGGAGAACAAGTTCACAGAGGTGGGCTCAAGCCCCAGGGGTGGAATAAGCCTCTTCAAGATAAGCAAGGCTCATGCAGCTATATGTGGAAGAGACTATGTGATACCAGATGACATCAAAGCCTACGCAGTAGAGGCGCTATCTCACAGAATGATTTTGAAAATGGAGTACGTCTTTGACAAGAAGATAACCCCCGAGCACATAATACGGGAGATTCTGGAAAAGGTAGAGGCTCCAAAACGAGTTACACGCAGGTAAGATCTATGATAACCCGGATATCTCAGAGGATACTGGCGAGCACAATTGGCTGGGTTCTTCTAGGATTAGTCATGGGTAATATGATGCTTATCATTATCGGGTTTATCCCGTTCATTTATGCGTCTATCGGGTTTCTATTACAAACTCCAAATGTATTTGAGATAAGCTCATCCGATGAACAGGATGAACTGTACATAGGCGACACGGTGAGGGTTGATAGGAGCCTTACGGTCTCTAAGGGAATTGGACCTGTAATCATCTATGAGGAAATACCATCCGAGTTCAGACTGATAGACGGAAACAACATAAACATCTACTGGAAGGGACAGAAGTCGATAGAGAGACATTACTACTACGAGTACGAGTGCTCAAGGAGGGGAATCTACAAGGTGGGCGATATAAGATTTCAAGGGCAACACCCATTTGACCTCTACCCACCATACAAGAGTACCATTAATAACACGCAGGAGATAGCGGTAAACCTCAAACCATCCATCGTTAAACGGGTTAGACGAAGACAACAATATACCCATTTTCCCATGCCATCGGAGTCAAGGATCAAACTCGGGACACCTACCCTTGATTTCCGTGAGATACGCCAATATAACTATGGGGATCCATACAAGAGCATTAACTGGAAGGCTACCGCTAGACTCGGGACGAGCCCTTGGAAAAAACCGGCGATAAATGAGTATGAGCGAGAGGGAAAACGAGTAACATGGATATTTCTCGACAAAT
>CAYTVK010000252.1:0-3436 GCA_964441725.1 uncultured Candidatus Bathyarchaeia archaeon
AACTGACGCTGAGCTCAAGATCGTCGTGGAACATGCATGGGATGTTCATGACCCTAGCCATCTCAAGGAGTCTCCTAGCCCCAGTGATCCCACCCCATGGGCGATAAGTCTTCAGACCCAAGACACCGACAGCGCCTATATCGATGAGGTTTTTCACATCTGAGAGCAGATACATAGACTCATGCGCCATGAGGGGCGTATCCACTGATGCCGCTACCTCTGCTAGGCCGTTGAAGTCCCACCAGACAGTGGGCTGCTCCACCATCTCTATGTTATAGGGCTCGATCTGTCTGATCATCTTGACCGCCTCAGGGACCCTGTAGCCTTGGTTGCAGTCCACCCTTAGATTAACATCGTCTCCTATTGCTTCTCGGACAGATGAAACACAGTCAACGTCGTGACCGGGTGCTATCTTGAGCCTGATACCTGTGTAGCCTGCTTCAATGAATTCGGTAGCTACATCATAAACTACCTCAGGCTCATCAATGCCTATCAAGCCGACGTTGGGAATCTTCTCGGGCTTTGAGCCACCAAGCAGTCTATACAGTGGCATCCCTAGGCTCTTGCCCATTATGTCCCAGAGAGCCATATCTATGGCTGCCTTCGCCATGGTGTATGTGGGCGCTATGAAATCCATCTTCTTCCAGATTGCCTCTGTCTCGAATGGGTCCATTCCAAGCAGCAATGGCACAAGCCACTTCTTCTGCACATCGATAATAACTGGCTGAGACTCTGGGCTGAGGGGCGGTAGCGGCGGCACCTCTCCTACACCTGTTATGCCTTCATCGGTGTGAATCCTGACGAGTACGAACTCGAAGTTGCCTCCTTGTCCAAGGTTTCCATAATGGGCGAGGGTTAGAACCTTCGTGCGGGGTATGTCGATGGGGATTAGCTCGACTTTTGTGATCTTCATGGTTATCTCTATTCTTTATTCGTATCATATTCTTAACATATTTGAGGGGGAGAGCCTGAATGGGATGGATGCGTAGTGTTATTTACATCCACTAATACCCAATAACTATGGTTCAAAAAGCAAAAGTAGACATACTTTTTCAGTGTATATATCTCCAGTTCGGTGTAACCGATGGATACCCTGTTCTCAGCTTCAGATGGCCACTAACACCACAGCCAGAGCCCCAAATAGGGCAGGTCTATGAGGGAAAAACATTCAACATAGGCTCAACAAACGTGGTCCTCATCAGGGATCAAGGTAAGAACATTATCGTCGATCCGGGGATCATGCAGATCGGCAGGTACGGTGCTTTCCCCAAGAGACTAGCTGAGTTTGGGTTGAAGCCAGAGGATATCGACATTATTGTGAACACACACTGCCACTACGATCACATTGAAGGCAACTACCTGTTCAGGGGAAAACAGCTCATCATACATGAGAAGGAGATTGAATACTGTAAGAAACTCTACTGGCCAGAGTTCGCAGACGCATTCATGGGCATCATGGATGTAAACGTGGTTAAAGGAACAAAGCAGATCACCGAATCTGTCAAAGTAATAGAGACAACAGGCCACACACCGGGCAGCATCACTGTTCTAGTCGAGACAGATGATGGACTTGTTGCTTGCGTCGGTGACGCTGTTATCGTGAAGGAAGACCTCTTGGAGTTGAAGGCACCACAAGTTGTTACCAAGAATACCTCAGCGGAAACATCCATCGAGAGCTTGAAGAAAATAGCTGCACTGAAGCCAATCCTCGTGATACCCGGTCACGATGCGCCATTCAAGCCCTAATTTTCCCTAACCCGTTTCCCTGTTTTATATTAGAGTTGGAAGATCATTCTCTAGGGAAAGCACTTTGTCTGATACACCAGTTGACGATTACAATTACAGAGGACACCTATGGTTCGCCAAGAGACCCGGCATAGGACGCCTGATGGAGGGAATGGATCCAGAATACGAATCCGCACTGCGCGGCTGGGAGAACAAGCCACCATACCGCGCATACCACATGTTCGATAAGGCACATGTTGTGATGCTCACAGAGAACGGCATAATCCCCAGAGAAGACGGTGTAGCCATCCTGAGAGCCTTCAGACAAATGGAGGAAGAGGGCGTCGATGCAGCAAGAACAAGAGTAGGTGGAGAAGACCACTCTGGTGAAGCCTATCTTATCACTGAGCTTGGGTGGGGCATCGGCGGCAGGATTCATGTAGGAAGGAGCACGGGGGACCTGAGGACGACTTCGATGCATATTGTCCAGAGGGAGTACAATATTGAAGCCATGGATGCGCTGCTCGACGCAGTGGAGGCTATGATAGGTTTTTCAGAGAAGCACATCGAGACCATTACACCCATGTACTCGGCTGGTCTGACAGTCTATGGGTCAATCAACCTGCTGCAGCACGCCCAAGTGATGACGTGGGGCTACTACATCATGGCGTTTGTAAACCAGCTTGAGAGAGAGTTCAACAAACTTGAGGCAGCGTATGGGCTAACGCAGATAAGCCCAGCCGGCTCAGCCATCGGAACAGGCACGGATGTACCTAATTTCAGCCGCATGAGGACCATGGAGCTACTGGGCTTCACTGATCTATACAGGAACTGCTTTGACGCCGAGAAGCATGAAGGATACGCTCTGGACTCATACGCTGTACTGCTTACACTGAGCAACGTCATAAGTGGACTCTTCTTTGACCTGCTGATCTACAGTACTCATGAGTTCAACCTGATTGAACCAGCTGACAGATACTGCGGAACAAGCAGCATCATGCCCCAGAAAAAGAACCCCATGGCACTCAGATGGATGTCCGATATCACGGTTAACGTAAAGGCGCGGCTACTTGAGGCGAGAAACGATGAAGGCATGCAGAAATCATGGACGGATATAATCAACGGACTCAGAATTATACCCGGCTTCTTCGAGACAGTGAGCATAAATGAGGAGAGAAACCTGCAGCTGGCGGGAGAGTTCTGGAGTGGAGCAGCGGACCTAGCTGCACTGGTGATGAATGAGAAAGGATTACCATGGAGAACAGCCCATCAGATTGTCTCAACCCTCGTCAGATTAGCCATTGCTGAAAACAAGTCACCGAAGGAGGTTACATCGGAGTATCTGGACATGGCAGCCATTGAGTATCCTGATTACGGTAAACCGCTGGGAATAGGAACCGAGTTGATACAGGAAGCCATGGACCCGAGGATGATGGTTAACCGCAGAACCCTCACAGGTGGACCAGCGCCAGTAAGAGTACGAGAAGAGACCCAGAGAAGCCGTATTCTCTTAGCGGAAAACAGGGATAAGGTTGAGAAAATACGAGATGGGTTGAGGGCGGCTGAATTTAAACTGGAAAAAGCCATCGACAACTTAATCGAGTGAGCCATCAAATTCTATACAAAATCTTTTCCCATCCTCAGCCAACCTTTGATTGATTAATATGCTGAGAGAGACGATGTACAGCGAACTCGCCAAATGGTCCATCGA
>CAYTVK010000253.1:0-3434 GCA_964441725.1 uncultured Candidatus Bathyarchaeia archaeon
CACGCCAAGAAGGTCTACCAGATAACAGACTACCTTGCAATGACAATAGCCGGCGGAGTAGCGGTAGCCCAACGAGTAGTAGAGATACTGAAAGTAAACGCCACCCTTTACGAACTAGAGAAAAACAGGCATATGCCGGTACAGAGCGCAGCACGACTCATACAGACACTGCTATTTAGCAATAGAGAAGTCGGTGCACCTCTACCTATGCAGGCAATCGTCGGAGGATACGATGAAACAGGCCCTCGCATCTACAACTTGGACCCCTACGGTAGCTTGACGGAGGAAAAGATGCTATCAACGGGCTCAGGGAGCCCATACGCATACGGTGTACTTGAAGCCGAGTTCAAGGAAGACAGCAAAGTAGAAGACATGCTCAGAGTAGTGGTGAAAGCAGTTGACAGCGCAATGAAGCGAGATGTCGCGAGTGGTGACAGCTTCGATGTGGCAATCATCAATGAGAATGGATTCAAGGAGCTTTCTCATGATGAGAAACAAGTGATTTTAAACAGTTGAATTAAAAAATGGAAAACCAGCAGGGCCTAACATACAGCGAGATCAGGCAAGCAATACTGGACAAGATACCCGCACAGGTAGGTATAACCAGAATAGAGTTTGAAGGACCAAGACTTGCCATCTATTGTCAAAAACCAGAGATATTACAGGAAAACAGCCACATAGTGGGGGAGATAGCGGGAATAATTAAAAAACGCATAGTGATCCGTAGCGACCCCTCTGTGCGTATGAATGAGATACAGGCTGAACATATTATTCAAGACATACTCGAAGAAGCCGGCTTGGTACAAGCATATTTTGACCCAGCGTTAGGCGAAGTGGTACTGGAAGTAGAGAAACCTGGGATAGCTATAGGCAAGAACGGAAACAATGTTCTGGATATAGTCCAGAAGACCCACTGGAGCCCCAACTTTAAACGAAGCCCACCAATCCCATCCATGACCATCAGACAGATCAGGGGATTCCTCTACAGCAAGAGCAAAGAAAGAGAAAGAGTGCTCAGAGAAACCGGTGAATCAATCTTCAGACCCATCTATCAGCAGAGCGGCGACGTCAGGATCACATTCCTAGGTGCAAGCAGACAAGTAGGACGTTCAGCTATCCTTGTAAAGACACGAGAGAGCGAGATACTCCTCGACTGCGGTATAAATCCGGGAAGCAGAAACGCCGTCAGCACGTACCCGAGGCTGGATGTGGAGGAATTTGATCTAAATAGACTGGACGCGGTTGTAATCAGCCACGCACACCTAGACCACTGCGGATTCCTACCTTACCTATACAAATACGGATACCAGGGACCAGTCTACTGCAGCGAACCCACAGCAAGCGTAATGACCCTACTCCAGAGCGACTATATCGATGTCACAAACAAGGAAGGCAAAGTACCCCCATACAGTCCCGAGGATATCAGCGAAGCAATACTTCACACGATTCCTCTAGCATATGGTGAGGTAACCGATATCTCGCCAGATATCAGACTGACACTGCATAACGCAGGTCACATACTGGGCTCAGCCATATCACATCTACACATCGGTAAAGGACTTCACAATGTTGTCTATACAGGCGACTTCAAGTATGGACCAACGGCTTTACTACAGCCAGCGTCCAACTACTTCCCTAGAGTAGAGACCCTCATAATGGAGTCAACTTACGGTGGACCAGATAATAACTCGCCTTCACGTGATGAGACAGAGGGTGAATTCGTCAATATATGTAATAATATTCTCAAGAAAGGCAAGGTACTGATACCGGTTCCAGCTGTTGGACGTGCACAGGAGATACTCATGGTAATCAACCAGTACATGAACAACGGTAACCTACTACAGGTTCCCGTCTACATCGAGGGAATGATCAGCGAAGCCACAGGGATACACACAGCGTACCCAGACTATCTGAGCCACGAGGTAAGCGACCAGATACTCAAGGAAGGAATCAACCCCTTTGAGAGCGACTATTTCACAGTCGTCAAGCAGCATGATATGCGTGACGAGATAGTCGAGGGTGGACCATGCATCATAATGGCTACCGCGGGTATGATGGAAGGTGGCCCAGTCTTGGAGTACTTCAAGCGTCTGGCTCCTGATGAGAACAATGGACTCATCTTCGTATCTTATCAGGTTGCTGGTACTATGGGTCAGCGAGTCCAGTCAGGTATGGGCTCGGCGCAGCTCTATGGTAACGATGGGAAGATGGAGATCATCAACATCGCCTTGAGCACCCACACTGTGCAGGGATTCAGTGGACACAGCGACAGAAGACAGCTAATGAACTATGTAAAACGACTCAGACCGAGCCCAAGAAACGTCTATGTGGTCCACGGTGAGGAGAGCAAATGTATTCATCTTGCGAGGAGCATCTCTAGACTACATGGGATAAGAGGTCACAGTCCTAGGCTTTTGGATACAGTGTCTCTGGCTTAATCTTTACTTCTCCAGATCTGGATACTTTTCGGAGTTATTATTACCCTTTCTTCACCTAGACGCGCGATGTCGCCCTCAACCATATTGGCGTATTCGCTGAGCTCGTTGATGCCGCGTTTAACGTCCTCAATGTTAGTTTTAGCTAGAGGAGCAACATTACAGATTACTATGTTGCCTGCACGTACCTCGGCCTTGATGATGTCGATGTCCTCGTAGGCTCTGAGTGGTATGGCTTTAATGTATCGGACGTTCTGGAGTTCTTTCTCCTCCCCGTTCTTTCCCACAAGTCGGTCTAGCAATCCACTCATCTCTGCTTGTCTCCGTTTCTTATTTATAATTGATGGATGATCTATAGATGTTTCCTATTTTGGGCTTATATATTATCCTATATATTAGTGTTTTTCAATGCATCCTGAGAGGATTTTTATTGCTGTTGATGGGTTTTTTGGGTGAATAAACATGCTTTTCCTCAGTGACGCAGATATAGCGCAACTTCTGGAGATGAAGGAAACTATCGAGACAGTTGAAGAAGCCTTCAGAGAATACGCCAAGGGAAACGTGGTACTGCCCACCCGCAGCACCATCATGATACCAAAGCATAATGGATCAATAAGCTTCATGCCAAGCTACCTCACAGAATTAGAGGCACAGGCAACAAAGATCATCAGCATATACCCAGACAACAGGGAAAAAGGACTGCCAACCACAGCGGCATGGATCGTGGTAAACGACCCGGAGACGGGGATGGTGAAGGCATTCATGGACGCAACATATTTCACAGCCATGAGGACAGGAGCCATCACAGGAGTAGCGGCAAAATATCTCGCCCCAAAAGACGCAAAGACAGCGGCAATCTTCGGCGCAGGGGTACAGGGAAGAACCCAAACATGGGCAGCCTGCACAGTGCGAGACATAGAAAAAGTCTACTTCTATGATCTTGACCCAGAGGCAAGAAAGTATTTCGCAGAGGATATGACAAAGAAACTAGGCATAGAG
>CAYTVK010000254.1:0-3403 GCA_964441725.1 uncultured Candidatus Bathyarchaeia archaeon
GCTTTTCCCGGTAAAGCCCCTGTGTGCTCTCCCTTATCCACAACAACTATCCCATTAACGATAACATATGGTATTCCAGTAGGGTATCTCTGTGGGTCCATGAATGTGCCTACATCCTTCACCGTATCCGGGTTGAAGACCGTGATATCCGCTTTATATCCCTCCCTGATAAATCCCCTGCTCTTGAAGCCCATTTTCTGGGCTGGAGCTCCTGTCATCTTCCTCACAGCCTCCTGTAACGGAATCACACCTTCTCTGACATAGTGTCCTAATACGCGTGGGAATGTGCCGTAGAGTCTTGGGTGAGGCACCGTGTTTTTCCAGATGCCTGAGGGCGCTATCGCTGAGCCGTCGCTGCCCACCATACCGTATGGGCTCTGCATTACGCGTATTACGTCGTCTTCATGCATCCCGAACATGACGCTGGGTACCTGTGTGTTCTCAAGGATGAGGAGCTTAATGTATGCCTCGAATGGTTCGAGCCCCATCAATTCCGCTATTTCTTTGATGTTCTTACCATTGTACTGTGGATTGTTCTTGGCGCTTGTAACCTGTATCTTATCCCATCCATAGTTCAGGCGCAGTTCACTCTTGATCTTAGCCTTCTTCACAGGATCTTTTAGGACTTCAAGCATCTTTGTGGCTCCTCCTTCATGAGCCCAGTGAGGCAGGAGAGCTGTCAACCCCGTGCTTGAGGCTATGTACGGGTATTGATCGAATGTAACATCAACCCCGATGGCTCTGTATTTCTCAACCAAGGCAAGGCTTTCCCTTGTTTTTCCCCAGTTGTTGACACCACTCGCCTTGAAGTGAGCTATCTGAACAGGGGTGCCGCTGTCTCGTCCTATCTCGCATGCCTCTGTCACCGCCTCCAGTAGTGTGTCGCCTTCGCCTCTGATGTGGCTGAAGTAGACGCCATCATACTCGGCTACCACCTTGGCTAACTCGGTTATCTCGGGTTGCTTACCGTAGACACTCGGAGGATAGATGAGGCCCGTGCTCATACCCCAAGCCCCGTCCTCCATAGCGTCACGTACATGACCCTTCATGGCTTCAAGCTCATCAACTGTGGGCTCTCTGTTCTCGTATCCCAAAACGTTGGCTCTAACCGTTCCATGACCTACCACTGGAGCTATGTTAACAGCCGATCCCTGACGCTCAAGTCGCTTCATGTAGCTCCTCATCGTCGTCCAGTCGAACTGGAAGTCATCGGGAACCGTGTTTCTGTTGTATGTGTTTCTGTATTCCCTGTAGCTCTCATACATGGGTGCTGCGGAGCCGCCGCACATTCCCACTACCTCTGTTGTTACTCCTTGCCTGATCTTGCTTTGAGCCATCGGGTCGATGAGTATGGGTATATCGCTGTGGCTGTGTATGTCTATGAAACCGGGCGAGACTATGAGCCCTTTGGCGTCGATGGTCTCTTTCCCAGACAGGTTTTTCCCTATCTTCTCTATGGTGTCTCCTTTTACCCCTACGTCACCGTGGTACCAAGGGTTGCCGGTTCCGTCGAGTATCTTACCATTCTTTATAACATGATCGTAATCCACTTTTTTCACATATACTCTGTGGTCTAGGTGGATAAAGAGTTTAAGAGGAAGCCTTTCTCAGTGTCTTCCCCGGCAGAGTCTCGGTGTATTTGCCTCTCTCTATAACGGGTATACCGTTAACAATGACGTATGGTATCCCAGACGCATATTTATGTGGATCTGTGAAAGTAGCGTTATCCCTTATCGTAGCAGGATCAAAGATAGTGATATCCGCCTTCATTCCCTCAAGAAGCAGTCCCCTATCCTTGAACCCCAGCCTCATAGCTGGGGTGCCTGTCATCTTGCGCACTGCCTCCTGCAAAGGTATCACTCCCTCTCTCACATAGTAACCCAAGACCCGGGGGAATGTCCCATAGTATCTTGGATGGCATTTTCCCTCGCTGGATGTCTCTGGGGCTATTGCTCTTCCATCGCTGCCTATCATGCCGAGGCTGCTGCTCAATATCCTGCATACATCTTCCTCATTCATCTCATAGAGCACCACCATAACCTGTGCATCCTCCGAGATGAGCAATTCACACATTGCGTCGAAGGGATTCGTCTGCATCTGTTTGGCTATCTGGTCGATGGATAATCCAATGTACTCTGGGTGATTATAGGCATGCACTACCTGAATTCGGCTCCAGTCCTCCATCTCCTCAGTTGGGCAGCTCCTTATCTTGGCGCGAGTCTCTGAGTCCCGAAGTCGCTCGATCAGCTTGTCTATTCCTCCATCGTGTACCCATGGTGGGAGTATGGCTGAGAGCCCTGTGCTTGAGGCAGTGTATGGATACTGATCAAAGTTCACATCCACTCCCTCTCGGCGAGCGTCCATCACCATCTGTAATGTTTCTCTGGATTTTCCCCAGTTCTTTGACCCACATACCTTGAAGTGGCTGATCTGAACCCTAACATCCGCTTCCTCGCCAATGCGTATGGCTTCAGTTATTGCCTGTATCACCGTGTTGCCCTCGCCCCTGATGTGAGATGAATAAAGGGCATCATATGGACCCAGTTCTTTGGCTAGTCCGATGATCTCCTCAGTGGAGGCGAATTGATTAGGCGAATAAATCAGCCCAGTGCTGAGCCCCCACGCTCCCTGACTCAGTGACTCTCGCACCTGTCTCTTCATATCGTCTAACTCAGATGTTGTGGGCGCTCTGTTTTCGTCGCCCATTACACATTGACGTATGGTGCCGTGTCCCACGAGCGGAGCCACATTGAATGTCATGCCTTTCGCATCGAGTTTCTTCAAGTAGGAAGCCATGTCGGTCCAGTCATAGCTAAATGATTCAACTAGCTGAGCCCGAGCGTATCTGTTTCTGTAGTCTCTCAGCCACTGGTTCATGGGGGCTGCGCTCATGCCGCAGTTTCCAATCACCTCAGTGGTTACTCCCTGAGTTATCTTGCTCATTCCTCTTGGGTCTGTGAGGAGGGGTAAGTCGCTGTGACTGTGAATATCGATGAAGCCTGGTGAGACGATGTGGCTAGTTGCGTCTATTATTTTGTCGGCTTTTTCAGTGATTTTTCCGATGTATGCTATGGTGTCTTTACTCAATCCGATGTCGGCCTTGTACCAGGGGTTTCCGCTTCCATCGAGGATTCTTCCATTCTTTATCACAACATCGTATCCGTTTGTTGGCATAAGTGAGACGTCTGCATATGTTGATTGAGGGGGTTAAAAGCACTATTTATTCAGCGAATGAATATCCGCCCATCGCCTTCCTCTATTGTGAAGTTGGTTGATCGCATGCCGCTTGTTATATCGGTTAGTTCCTCGGTGAAGCTTATATTAGCTCCGTCCGGCGCGGCGATGACGAAGCCGTTCTGGTCTTCTCTCCAGTAAGCTCCATCCACCTCATAGTAGTCTCCAA
>CAYTVK010000255.1:0-3394 GCA_964441725.1 uncultured Candidatus Bathyarchaeia archaeon
AACATGGTCTACGTTGATCTCCTTGTTGACCTAGAGTTCATAGAGGAGTACAGCAAAGCGCTGTATATACCGGGTGAGAAGGATTATTTCCCGTCCAATACTAAACCCTGATTAAGAGTAATGTCTAACATCTTCTAATAATTGCCTCATATGTGTGGGGTACTTTGGAGAGAAACAATATGGTTGAACACAAAGGAACAATCGTTGTCACAGGAAGAGGAGGAACAGGAAAAAGCACATTCACCACACTCCTCAGCAGATACCTTGGAGAAAAAGGCGTAGGACCGCTACTGCTAGTTGACTCGGACCCAGATGAGAGCCTAGCAGAGATGGTGGGCATCGACTTGGAGAAGGCGAAGAAGCGTAGCATCGCCGACGTATTATCCGAGATAATCGAGGAGCGGAAGATGACTACGATGAGCGGCATGACTCCAACAGAAAAGATAGAGCCATTCCTCTGGCAGGAGAGCCTGTATGAGGGACGGGATTTTTACGATTTCATCGGCATCGGCACAAAGTGGATTGAGGGATGTTATTGTCTGCCTGATAGATCACTGGGTCAGATAATGGATATGTGGGGAGCCAACTACGAGTACGTCATAGTAGACTCACCTGCCGGAGTCGAGCACCTCAACAGGAGGATCACCAAGAAGGTGAAGGACGTATTCAACATACTGGACCCAAGCAAGAAGAGCTTCGACAACGCAGCCCGCTCATACAAGATAATGAGAGAAGTAAACATCGAGTTCGACCACTACTACCTCGTCGGCGGCTACAGGTTCCCGGAGAGCCTCGTTGAGGAAGCCATGAATCAACCCTTCAAGTTCCTCGGAAGAGTAGAACCAGACCCACAGATAACAGAGTACAACATAGCGGGCAAGTCACTTCTCGACCTCCCAGGGACCAGCCCAGCATATGAGTCAGTGAAAAAGATACTAGCAAAAGTAGGATACTAGGTGAATGAGATGAAGATAGCAGTAGCTGGAAAAGGGGGAGTAGGAAAGACCTTCGTATCAGCCACCCTCTCAAGGCTTCTCGCAAGAGACGGATACAATGTTTTGGCTGTTGACGCGGACCCCAATCTGAACCTCGCATACAGCCTCGGAATAGACTACGACATAGCGAACAGCATCGTACCTCTCTCCGAAAACTCTGACCTAGTCAAGGAAAAGACAGGAGTAGCCCCAGATGAGGCACTGGGCAACATGTTCAACATGAACCCACGTGTAAACGACGTAGTAGACAGGTTCGGCATCATCGCTCCAGATAACGTGAAGCTGCTAGTCATGGGCACCGTGAAGGGTGGAGGAACAGGCTGCATGTGCGGAGCAAACGCATTACTCAGGGTTCTCATACAGCACATGCTCATCCAGAGAGGAGAAGTACTCGTAATGGACATGGTGGCAGGACTGGAGCACATAGGAAGAGGCACCGCGCGAAGGATGGACGCCATGCTTGTGGTCATAGAGCCGCGAATGAAGTCCATTGACACGGTTAAGCGGATACTGAAGATGGCTGAGGAGATCGAAGTCGAGACTGTGCTGGCTGTTGGCAACAAGGTTATGCGCCCAAAGGATGAAGCATTCATCCGTGAGAAGATGAAGGAACTCAACGTACCGGTGATATCACTGATACCATATGATCAATCTGTCGCTGACGCAGATATGGAGGGAATACCCACCATAGACTACGCCTCAGACTCAGCTGCTGTAAAAGCCGTTGGAAAACTAGAAGAGTACCTGATAGAGCGCTTCAAACCATAGACTGGCTTGACTCCATGAAGATCAAAACCCTCACTCTGAGATGCCGGTACTGGAAACCCGGCACCGACTACGTCTCAAGGATAGCCAAGAGGGTTAAGAACCATGTAAAGGATGGAGATATTGTGGCTGTCAGCGAGAAAGCCGTCTCCACCGCCTCGGGAAACATCTTTGATGAGGCGTCAATAAAACCGGGAATATTGGCGAGTTTTCTATCATCATTCTGGACTAGAAGACTCTGGGGGGGACCACTTGGGCGAGCTGCAGGATTCAAAGAACAGACGCTCTTGAATCTCCGCAACTATCCGCGAACTGAAGGCGCTGCTCATAAACAACTTGCACTGAGTAAAACGGGTCTTCTACAGAGCCTCAGACACTACAGCGAAGGGGGGATCGACGCAAGCAACCTACCATACAGCTATGTAAGCCTACCCCTAGAAAACCCAGCAAAGAAAGCGGATTTAATCAGGGAAAGAATCCGCAATGAAACAGGAGTTAACATCACCGTCATGATGGTGGATGGGGATACGACGTACTCGTGGAGAAACCTGCACCTCGCACCGAGAAAAGTAGAATCCCATGGATTGATTCACTTTGGGGGTGTTGCAACGTTTCTAATAGGCAGGGTTTTTGGCTTGAAGTCGAGGCAGACCCCTATCGCAATATCAGGTGCCACAATCAACCCAGATAGAGCACTGTGGTATGCAAAACTGTGCCACAGACTCTGCGGGGGTGGAGCAGGCAGAACAGCTTGGAGTATGAGCGAGAAAATGGAGACCTCTTTAACGGGAGTCACTTGGGAGATGTTGGACTCAGTGGATCATTTCCCAATCACCATAATAAGAATGCTTGATTAGAAAAGAGGCTCATCCTGAACATAGGATCGTCCAATTTTCAACGCTATGGCCGCCTTTTCAAGCTCTTTCCCAAGATAAGCCGCGTGATCATGCGTGGATAGGAGTTTCTCGCGGATAATAGTCTGGTAGACAACTCTCGCATTTCCGCCTTTTATCAAGGTATCAGGCTCATTGCTTCCCGGAGGATAATGTATGGCAACTATCTGTTGGTTTTTTCTATCGACCTGTATCTTGAACCATCCCATTTTATCTGGGTGATACTCGGTCTCACCCACCCCATCCAAGACTCTTGCCTTCGCCTCTGACAAATCATCATACTCATGCTCCTTCCACCGCTTCTCCTTCAAAACCAAGAGGTCCAAGCCAAGGTCCTTGAGCACAGTGCCACGTCTCTCAGCCAAGAACATCATACGTGAGGCAGCGACTGCCTCAGATATGCTTCCACGTGCCTTTACACTGTACTCTGGGATATGCAGTATTGATGCGCCAGCCTCGCGGGCTAATGCAATAAGCGCCGCATGGACGCCGGGGCTGTCCGCGTCTATGAGTTCAACAGCGTTTCCCACCCCAAATAACAGGGGAACCTCGGAGTATTGATGATGAAATAATTCATATGCTTTTAGCCCCTCAAGCAGACCCGGTTTTAGTAGCGGTTCAACCACCAAGTCTCCGACTATCTTCTGTACACCTGTTTCTCTGAGCCCTGCGATGGTCTCTGAGAGGACATTGACTCGTTCTATCGCTGTCTTGGGTAGATACCCTTGACTCATGTTTGTG
>CAYTVK010000256.1:0-3388 GCA_964441725.1 uncultured Candidatus Bathyarchaeia archaeon
GGTTTTTCTTCCACATCCCAACGTGTTCCCCTTATCTCTCCACTAACCATGTCCTTCAGGTTGAATGCGCAGTCTGGGTCTCCACACCAGTTAACCTTCACAATCATACCGGCATCCATGTATGTCTTCAGTTGATCAAGATCGTAGGCTTCTGCGATGAGGCTTTCAAGTTTTGCCCTATCAGTGTCCCTGAGGTTCTCAAAGATATTCACGAAGAGTTCCTTGATTTTATCAACCAACTTGTCTTCATCTACCTGCATCTTCTCGAATGTGTCTCTCCTCACCAATGTGGCTTTCTTGTTCTGCGCCTCTCTTGGACCAACCTCGATCCTAAGGGGGACTCCATACATCTCCCACTTGTAGTACTTGTCACCTGGGTTGAACCTATTATCATCATCCAGCACAACGCGGATACCAGCACCCTTGATCAACTCATAGACCTCCTTCGCGTAGTCCTGAGCAACCTCCTCCTTACCCTTGAAGAGAATAGGAACTATCACAACCTGCCTTGGAGCCACTTCAGGGGGCAATACCAGACCATGATCATCGCCATGATGTGCAATCGTAGCCGCTAAGGTTCTACCAAATCCCATCCCATAGCATGTGTTAGTGGCCGATGCCTGCTCTCCATCCGCGTCCTCATAGGTTAGATCGAATGCCTTAGCGAAGTTATATCCCAATTGATGAACGGTACCGATCTGGTTTACCTTACCATCAGGGTTCCAAGTATCAAAGGCTATACTGTAGTCAGCTCCAGCGAATTTATCAAACTCAGGACGCTTCATCATGATATAGGATAATCCCAATCGATCATAGACGCTTTTATACGCTTCAATCGCTAATCTGACCTCTTTTTCCGCTTCCTCATAGTCTACGTGAGCCGTATGGCCCTCATTCCAGAGGAACTCTCTGCCCCTGTAAAGAGGTCTCGTCGCCTTCGTCTCGTACCTATAAACATTGCATGTCTGGTGCATTTTCAATGGGAGATCTTGGTGGCTTCTCATCCAGAGTTTGAACATTGGATAGATGGCTGTCTCACTAGTAGGCCTTAATAGCAGTCTGCGCTCCAACTCGTTGTTTCCCGCGTGGGTTATCCAGAATACCTCGGCGCTGAATCCCTCAATGTGATCTTCTTCCTTCTGAAAGGAGTCTTCGGGTATGACGACCGGGAACTGCATCGGTTCATTACCGTTCTCTTCCAGTTTTTCCTCGAGCATCGCTATGATGCGTTTTGCAACACTCATGCCCCACCCTGTGTAGACGCTGAATCCCTTCACAGGGTATCTGTCATCAACTATCTTCGCCTCAAGCAGCACATTATCATACCACTCGGAGAAGTTCTCCTTGACGATTAGTTTCTTCTTGTTAGAGGACTTGTTCCCAGTCATTTCTATTTCCTCTTCCCACTGTGAATGGGCTAGGGTTTTAAAAAGGTAAGGTTCCCGCTGTATGGATCATTGTCCACAAAGACTATAGGGAGAGTCACTATACTATATTTCATGCCAAAAGTAGACGCAGACGACATTATCGCCATGGAGGATACGCATATCACTGTGAGAGGTTACAGGCGCAGAACCACCATACCTTCAGGTATCTTCCGATTTCTTGAGCTATCAGATGGGGATGTTATTAGATGGATAGCAACCAAAGATGGCACTGTCTATGTATCCAAGATTGAAAAATAGGGATTTTATTTAAGATGGTGGATATGGCAGAATACCTAGTATTTGAGTTGTGAATCCTAGATACCACAACGCCTCTGTTCCAGAGTACACGCCACCGTGTCCTGGACAAACAGTGTCAATACCTTGTACCAGTGACTCTAGATATGAAACAGAATTCATCCAGGTAGTTATGGAACTTGGGTCTAGTTGCCAGAGTTGGTAAGCCGTGTTCCAGCTAAGAGTAAAGCTGAAGTCAAGTTGATCCTCGCTGGGTGTCTCAAATATTGTGTCCCCTGTGAATAGATATTCTGTATGTCCTTGTCTATATTCAATAGATACTGATCCCGGTGTATGACCAGAAGTATCCATTACAGTGAATCCATGTGCCTCGTCAGCGTACTCGTATGAGTAGTCTGGCGTATATGGTGTGTATGTAAATACATCTGGCAATGGGTAATATGGATTATTTGCCCCCGCCTCGATTATTGGCGCCTCATATATAGAAGAGTAAACTGGTATACCTTTATCTTGGAAATATGATCCGCCACCAGCGTGATCGGCGTGACCGTGAGTAAGATAAACAGCAATAACTGGCTTGTTGAACGCCTTCATAACACTCTGATAAAGCTGTTTAGCTTGGTCTTCATCGCCGCTGTCGATTAAGATGACTCCCTTGCCTACATTAATTCCATATACATTAACCTTGTAGTACGCTCCTGCAGGGATTGGGTAACCATATTCTGGAGGTATGTTTAGGGGAATAGTCTCTTCGAATCGTATTATCTTCTTGGAGATCGGGTACTCGTCTATCGAGTCGCTTTGCTGATGTTTTTTAGCTGACACCGATGCTGTTGGTACTATGAGTATCGTGATAATGATCATTGAAAGAATTAGCTTTGCGCTGAGTCCTTTTTGTATCATAATTCTCAATACGTGGATCACTATTACTTGTTTATAATACTTCTTTATATTACACTATATACTGTCAATCCATTTTAATGCTACATACTCAAAATACATTTTCAGTAGTGAAATATATGTCATTTAAAAGAAATTATCACATATTATTATGACTATTTTCTATTTATTCTAAAAATTTTTACTATGTACATAAAAAACAATCACATGAACAAATCATAAACATATATATAAAAATAAAACGCTACACTAGATTTATTATTAATAAATAATGAGCTTTTAGAGCAAAACCGGCTCAGCGTTAAACACTTGGAAGCCTCTGTTAGTGATCACATATCTTCTCGGCTGATCATCAAAGTCTATTCCACGTATCTTATCGATGCGAATGGTCTTAATCATCTTATAATCAAGCAAATCCTTTCCAAGCAGTATTACACCGTCTGCTAGGAACTGCTCCATATAGAAATCATTCTCATTTGGCAATCCCTCTGATGTGATTATCGATGTACATCCGAGGTTCCTGATAGTGTCAAACAATTGACTAATGAGAAACCTCTTCTTCCCAGATCTAGATTCATGGACCAGTATGCTTGTCACTGGGTCGATGATGATATGTTTTGCGCCTATTCGTTTGACAGCTGTCTCGATCTCGTTCTCTATACTAAACTGGATCTTGCCTTTCTTACGATCAATTGGCTCGACAACGCCCTGACTGTGAGGAACCATGTATATGTCCAGTGTATCTATCATATCGTCTGCCTCCGCTTTGGCTATATCCCACCCAAATGCAGTGGCGTTTCTGATCT
>CAYTVK010000257.1:0-3387 GCA_964441725.1 uncultured Candidatus Bathyarchaeia archaeon
ATATGGAGTGGCTTCTAGAGTCTGGTCTCAAAAACTTCGCCATGAAGCTGAGAACGGTCAGCCTAGACAGAACCTATCAGCCTAACGCCCAGTGGAGCCTAGGCTGGATGCCGGTACCAGACTGGCAGGAATCGATAGAAACTATTATTTCACGTTTAGAGGAGGATTCATAAAATGTCCATGTTTGAAGATATTCCAGTTGACATAGGAATCATCTATGAAGGGGAAAGGATCAGAGGTCGCGAGATGCAGGTCGAGCTTGGTGGTCCAAGAGAAGAATACAAGTTCGAGCTTGTTCAATCAAAGGAATTGAACGAGATCGAGGACGGAAAAATAACGATAATCGGCCCTGATCTGCAGGATATACCTGAGGGTACGAACGTTTCCTTTGGGATGATTATCTATGTTGGTGGTAAGGAAATCGAGAAGGACCTTGAAGGGGTAATTGAGCGTCGTTTACATGAGTACGTTAACTTCATTGAGGGCTTCATGCATCTGAACCAGAGATACGATATACAGATGAGGCTTAGCAAGAAGAGCTATCAGAAAGGATTCAACACTCTGAACCTTTTCGGAGAGATTCTCTTCAGGCTCTACAAGAGCGAGATGCCGTTCATCGAGAAGATGCAGATTACATTCATAACAGACCCTGAGAAGGTCAAGGAGATGCATCCTGAAGCGATGCACATCTATGAGGCAAGAGATGCTAGGGCTAGGGGAATGAGCGACGATGAGGTGGATGTTTTCTACGGATGCAGTCTCTGTCAGAGCTTTGCGCCGACGCATCTCTGTGTTATCACGCCTCAGAGGTACGCTAACTGTGGAGCCATCAGCTGGTTTGATGGAAGAGCCACAGCTAAAGTTGACCCCAAAGGCCCAGTGTTTGAGATACCAAAAGGCGCACTTATTGACGATGTAAAGGGAGAATATGACGAGGTTAACCAAGTCATCCGTGATAAGAGCCTCGGTGAAATTGAGCGAGTTCAACTATACACTGCCTTCGGTTACCCTCATACAAGCTGCGGATGCTTCGAGGGCTGCGCCTTCTATATACCAGAGGTTGACGGCTTCGGAATTGTACATAGAAACTATAAGGGACAGACAGTGAACGGACTGGACTTCGTAACCATCAGCGACCTAACAGCGGGAGGCAGACAGGTAGATGGATTCCACGGACTCAGCATAGAGTACATGAGAAGCCCAAAATTCCTTCAGGCAGACGGTGGATGGGACCGAGTGGTATGGATGCCTGAGGAAATTAGGGACAGGATCAAGGAATACCTGCCACCAGAGATAATTCCAAAGATCTCTACAGAAAACGATGTATCCACTCTGGATGAACTCAAGGATTGGCTCAAGACTAAAGATCACCCCATCGTGGAGAGATGGACAGAGGAACCAGAGAAAGAGGAACCCAAACAAGAACAGGCTGTTCAGCAGATGGATCAGCCTCAGATACCTATGACGGGCTTCACAGTGCCAACGCTTGAACTTCCTGCTAGCGCGTTACCGATTCAGGGGCTGCCTCAGGGGTTGAACATCAAGATAATACTGAAGAACGCAAAGATCAAGGCGGATAAGCTAATCATCAGGGCAGAAAAGGAGTGATTTAGATGGCGAAGGCGAAGAAAATTAACCTACCCATCAGCGGAGACCTCCTTGAGCGTCTAGCAAAGTTTCAGGAAATTGAGCTTCAGGACGTTGAAATCGAGTTTGATGAAGTTGAAGTAGACCTTGGCTCAGGTGGAGGAGGAGGCGTCAACCCAGCAATCATGAGCAGGATGGCCTTTGAGTTCGCATTAATCCGTGACTCAGCCAACAGAATGACACAGCTTCTCGGAGGAGGAACAATTCCACCAATGGGATATATCCCTCAGCAGCTTCAACCTCAGAAGGTTACTCAGCCACCGACACCAACAAAGGTGCTCCCAACGCAGCTGATCCCAGCAAAAACCAGTATTCCTAAGGCAGAATACCCTGGAGAGGTAGTTGAGGTCAGACTGGGAGCTACTAAATCCGAAGGAGGAACACGTGGAAAATCCTACATCATCGGTGGACAGAAGGCGCCAGCTTTCTATAACTTTGAGATGCCACCGAAGAACAGACCAGTTATCGCGATGGATATATTCGATTGGCCCAAGATCAGCCTAGCTAAGGCGGTGAAGATGCACTTCAGGGAAGTTGTGGATGATGTAGCCGAGTGGGCTAGACTCTGCGTGGATAAATATGGGGCAGAGATGATCAACGTTCACTTACTTACAATAGACCCATTGATCGAAAACGCGTCACCCAAGGCAGCCGTAAAAACAGTTGAGCAGGTGCTTCAAGCAGTGGATGTGCCCATTAGCATAGGTGGCTGTGGTGACCCCCACAAGGACCTAGCTGTATTCACAGCCATATCTGAGCAGCTTGAGGGTGAGAATCTGTTGATCAACTCTGTGACGCTCGATATGGATATTGAGAAATCAGCCAAGCTAATCAGGGATCACAACAACACTGTAATCGCCTTCACGAGCATGGACGTAAACAAGGCTAGAGAACTCAACAGAAAGCTATACGATTTCGTACCCAAGTCTCAGATAGTCATGGACACAACCACAGCAGCACTGGGCTATGGACTAGATTACGCATTCACTGTAATGGAGAGGAGCAGACTAGCTGCACTTAAAGGCGATCCAGAGCTAAATCACCCACTATCCAGCGGCACGACCAATGCTTGGGCTGCCAGAGAAGCGTGGATGAAGATGGGGCCAGAGTTTTCACCGAGAGAACTCCGTGGACCCATATGGGAGACTATCACTGGTCAGACCCTGCTCTTGGCTGGTGTAGATTACTTCATGATGATGCATCCTGCAGCTGTTAACGCCATTAAAGAGATAATTGATAATCTCATGAAGGGAGAGAAGCCAACTGATCCAACGAATTGGGTTAGCATAAAGGTAGGAGGCAGTTAATATGCCCGCGAAAGAACTCAGTCCAATAGAGATCTATAAGCTCTTACCGGGAACAAGCTGCAAGGAGTGCGGAGAATCCAACTGTATGGCCTTTGCAGCCAAACTTGTTAACAGGGAGGCTTCTCTTGCTGAGTGTACGCCTCTGCTTGATGAGAAATTTGCGGAAAAGTACTCTGAACTATGGGCTCTACTGAAACCCGCTGTTAAGGCAGTTGAAGTAGGCGTCGGAGAACACGCCATCACAATTGGAGGAGAATATGTCTTGTATAGGCATGATTTTACTTACTTCCATCAGCCAGCAATGGCAGTTGATGTAACCGATGAGATGAGCGATGAGGAGTTTGAGACAAGAGTCCTCGTATTGAATGACTTTTCTTACAACTATATCGGCATGGATCTGACACTGGACATGCTCTGCGTTAGATGCACAAGT
>CAYTVK010000258.1:0-3374 GCA_964441725.1 uncultured Candidatus Bathyarchaeia archaeon
GGAGATGAAGACAAGCTTAAGGAACGCACAGGAGTCTCAGCGGATGCCATACTGGACACTGGTGACATCATTGGAGCTTGCGGAAACATCGAGATCATTCACGTTCTAGGACACAGCGATGGAAATCTCTCCCTGTATCTTCATAAATACAGGGCGTTAATCGCAGGAGACACAATATTTGGAGATAGTGATGGAAACATAGAGGCTCCGCCGGAGAAATATTGTAATGATGTTGTGGCTGCTGCTGAGAACCTGAAAATATTATCTGACTACGATTTTGATGCCCTGTTATTATCTCATGGTAAAAATACGTTGAATGGGGCTAAGGAAAAAGTATTGAAACTGATAGATGCCTGTGCCTAGCCTAGTTTCGATATTACGTCTTTCACGATCATTCCGGGTTCAACACCCAGTTCTTTTGCCTTACTGGTCGCGACCTTAACAGTAGCGTTCAATACATCATCGAAGCTGCTTACACCGCTAACGATGGCTGCTGCCAGACCTATACGCTCTGCTACCTCTGCGTTGAGGTAGCCACACATTACTAAGCCCTTCTCTCCCTTGATGAGAAGAAGCGGTGGTCCGCCGGGCATGGTTGATTTTACTCCTTGGAAGCTCTTTCCATCAAAGTCGAATTTATCGATCTCAAACATTGTTAATCACAGAAAAAAAAGTTCTACTGGTTAATAAAATAGGGGCTACTTATAGAAGAGTGGGAAAGCCGTGAATATTTTGATACCCAGAACCAGGTTTTCTACTGTCACTCTCTCATCAGGTTGATGTGCCATACCGTCCAGGCTTGTGCCGTAGCCAAGGCTGGGTATACCAGAAATCTTGCTGGTGCTTACGCCGTCTGTTCCACCTGTGAGTATCTTCATGTTCACAGACTTTCTAGTGATCTCTTTTATCAGACTAGTAAACTGGTTCGCGAAGCTGCTGCTAGGTGACTCATAGTAGCCTGCTGTATTCTCGGGTTTCTGTTCACGCGCCGGGACTATTTCGAGTCCTTTGATGCCTGATTCTTTAACAAGTTCCTTTATTCTATCAACCACTTTCTTCGGATGCGATCCCGGCGTGAGCCTGATATCAAACTCGGCTTCAGCGTAGTCTGGAACAACATTGATCTTTACCCCGCCGTTGATTATGTTGCAGGTCACTGATGGAGTGTAGAAGTTGTGCTCCATGACCTTGTGAAGCTCTGGGGGAGTATTCCTCTTGTAGTAGTCGATGCTCTGGGTTATAGCGGGTTTCAAGTCTTCTGGGAAGTCAAGCTTGTAGTCACCTATTTTCTCGACCCATGGAACCCCTTTGATGAGTTTTGAGATGGCGTTATCGCCGAGATAAGGCGTAGATCCGTGGGCGGTTCTGCCTTTTGCTACTAGTTTGACGCCTGCGCCACCCTTGCATCCAAGATCGATGCTTGGGGATTCTGGTCCTCCACCGTTACCATCACCGATAACACATACATCACCCTTGAATCGCCCCGTCTCAGCTAGCCATCGTGCTCCTTCACCGCCCCCTATCTCCTCGTCGCATGTAAACCAGTATTCAACAGTATTTGGTATAGACTTTATCTCGTTCAGTATTCTAGCAGAGACCATTGCAGCGGCACATGAGCCCTTCATGTCGCTGCTTCCTCTTCCCCAGACGCTGCCATCAGCGATTGTTCCGCTGTAAGGGGGGTATGTCCAGTTTTCGGGTTTGCCCTCTGGGACAACATCAATGTGGCCTACCCAGAGCACCTTCTTGTTGCCTGTTCCTTTGATGCGTGCAACTATGTTGGGTTTCTTGGGGTTATTGGCGTGTATCTCGTTCTCGATGCCATGTTTATCACAGTAAGCCTTGATGTACTCTACCACTTTGTCTGTGTATCCATCAGGGTGAGCTGAGTTAAACTTCACCAATCCACTGGTTAGTTCGGCAACCTCATCCTGGGCTGCCTCTGCTAGTTTTAAAACCTCTTTCAAATCCATGAATAAATTATAGGCTAATGGGTAGATAAGATTAAGGAATTGTGTGGTTCTCCATGTGGCGCTGCAGGCGTTCCATTGTCGTTGGCAATAACTCTCTTATTGGTAACTCGTATGGGCATCTAGACTCACATGTGCCGCACTCTATGCAGGTCTTACCCTTCTCAATCGCTGCCGCCATACTCTCCGCCCTGCTATCGGTCCACCCCATTCTGCGGAGGGTCTGCTTTTCCGCTCGTAACAGGAAGCTGATATCAATGCCCTGTGGGCATGGCTGGCAGTAGTTGCATCCTCTACAGAATTGATTACCCAGTTCTTCTTTATCTCGCTCGATAAGCTCAAGCTCCTCCGTCGTCAGGGCTAGGTCTCCACTCCAGATTCTCCAGTTTTCCTCAACCTCGGCTATATTCATTACGCCGGGTATAACTAGATCTGTGTCAGGGTTATTGAAGACATATTTCAACGCTATGTTAGCGTTACTAAAGGCGCCCCCACCGAAGGGCTTCATGATAATGGTACCGACGTTGAGTCTTTGGCACAGTGGGAGAAGTTCGTCTGCTGGTTTCGGCGTCAGATAATTATATGGAATCAGCAAGCTCTCAAAGAGCCCAGACTTTACCAGATCTATTGATAGGTCCGGGTTATGGCTGGTTACGCTGATATGCCTGATCTTGCCTTCTTCTTTTGCTTTGTTGACTGCCTCCATTGCTCCTCCGGGTTCACGGACTTGATCCCACTGCTCCTGATATGTGACGTTATGAAGCTGATAGACATCAATGTAGTCTGTTCTCAGATTCTTCAGACTGGTCTCAAGCTCCTTCTCCACTTCTTCAGCGGTCCTTTTTCCGCTCTTGGTAGCTATAATAACCTTGTCACGAACATCTTCCAGTGCTTTCCCTATGCGTTCCTCACTGACAGTGTAAGCTCGTGCTGTGTCGAAGTAGTTCATCCCCAACTCGTAGCAGCGTCGCACAACCTCGATGCTCTCCTTCTCCGAGACCCGCTGTATAGGTATCCCGCCGAAGCCCAGTGTCTTCACCTTGAGTCCGGTTTGTCCAAGTATCTTCTCCTTCACAATAATCAGAGATACATAGAGTTGAGTTTATTAGAATCTTAGTATTGAGGCTCGTGCTGGTTAATAGTTGAAGAATATTGTATTAAAAAATGGTTTATCTGTGGGAAAGAATTTTAAAACATCGGTCTGCCATTGAATGTGATTCAATATGTCACATCCAGTTGCACTGGACCGACCCGGAGAAAGAGTAGTGCTAATGGGAAACGAGGCGATAGCTAGGGGAGCCATTGAAGCAGGCATAACCCTAGCATCAGGATACCCTGGTACACCCAGCTCCGAGATCGGTGATACACTGGCTCGCGTAGCGAAGAGCCTAGGCTTTCATTTCG
>CAYTVK010000259.1:0-3370 GCA_964441725.1 uncultured Candidatus Bathyarchaeia archaeon
GCTTTGTAGCTTCATTTTTTTCATCTTTTCGCGAGTTTTCTATCGATGTCTCTATTGGATTTGAAGACCCATGCAATATAAACTATGGTTGTTATGAGGTAGAGTCCTAAAACTTGGTATACTTGTGCTGGCATTACATCTCCTCCATTATTCTGCTATCGTATTCGATTTGTTTCATCTTCAGATCATATGTCTTCTTCAACGCGTATCCAAAGACGAAGATACCTCCGATGATATTCATCACAAGTGCCTGCACCATCGTGCCAGTTAAACCCAGTCCTCCGCTATTATCGCCGAGCTTTGGGTGGAGAGATGGCCAGAGAATGAATGAAACATAGCTTAGTGGTACTGTCATAAATGCTAGTATGTTGAAGACTGCAGCTGATGATGCTCTTCTCTCGGGGTTCTCGATGGACATCCTGAGCAGGAAATATCCAACGTAGGCGAACCACAGGATAAGAGTCGTGGTTTCCCTTGGGTCCCAGTTCCAGTAGACGCCCCATGTTGCGTTTGCCCATATGGCTCCGCTTATCAGTGTGACCAGTCCATAGACAATACCCAGTAGTGCGCCTGACTCAGATAGAGTATCATACTTGTAGTCTTTGGTTCTGATGTAAACAAGACCGCAAGCTACTGAGATTAGTAGAGCAAGATAACATATAATCGCTGGCGGTAGGTGGAAGTAAAATATTCTAACAAGTTCACCCATAGATACATCCGCAGGTGCGATGTATAGTGCAAAGTAAGCTGCTAATGCGACGATTACTCCTGTAATCACTAAATAGACATCGTCTCTGAACTCCAACATTTATCACAATACCTCCATGGGGATCAAATTAAAATGCTATGCTTTTTTGGGGACTTCTATCTTTAAAAGCTATCATTCCGAATAGGGCTACATGGAACTAGTAGAGATATTGATCATTGCTTCGGCTGTTATCATATTGTATGATATCTATAATATCCGAACAAACAAAGAAACCAGATTTCTCAACAATAAGCTACCTGTCATAGCTGTTGGCTCAGGGTTAATCGTATTAAGCTATCTCTACTTTGCATTATCATTTATAATCGGCAACTATAGAATCAGCGAGGTCTTCCAGTACAGCAGCTCAACTCTAACCATATCTGAGCGATTATACGCTTCGTGGGCTAGTAACGCGGGGTCGTGGCTCTTTTTCGCATTCGTGTTCGCAGCTGGATATTTGATTATCAGGTTTATGTTAGGTGAGGACAAGCAGAATTCGAAGATGTACCAGTTCTTTGATATCGTCTTACTCTTCATGGTGGCTATTGTGCTTCTTCAGAACCCCCTAGCTACTCTTTCATACACACCCAGTGAAGGAATGGGTCTCAACCCTCTGCTGAAAACGCCTTGGATGCTTATTCATCCACCCGTTGTATTCATTGGATATAGCCTAGCACTGTTCACTCTTGGGTTTGCCTTCAGTCTCTCTGATACCAAACCACAACTAACAAGAGGAATGGCTGCCCTAGCTTGGTTATTCCTGACCTTAGGTATCGCACTAGGAGGCTTATGGGCGTATGAGGTTCTTGGATGGGGCGGCTATTGGGCTTGGGACCCTGTTGAGACATCATCGCTGGTGCCTTGGTTAACATTGACTGCCTATTTCCACCTTTTAACACAACATACGAGTCAAAAAAGCACCTCAAAGGACTTTATGCTTATGATAACAGGCTCATTGATCATACTGGCTTCAGCGATCACAAGAGGCGGTTTAGCCACATCTGTACACGCCTTCGGAAAATCACCTATAGGATATCTATTACTGACTCTCATGGGTGTAAGCATAGTTTATTATCTGGCTAATAAGAGCAAGAAGGGCTGGAGCTATTTCGAGTTCGAGGTAAAGACAGATAATGTTTACAATACGGGTCTCTCATTGAGCTTTATCTCCATCGTGATGATCGCAGTAGTCAGCCTCTGGGGAATCATCTTCCCAATAATAAACAGTGGTCTAACCGGAGGAGACGTAAGCCTAGACGCGGCTTTCTTCAATAAATGGAATTACCCATTTGTACTGCTATTTCTGGTGGCTCTAATCGGGTGTAATCTGTATGAGCTGCTGGATATGAAAAAGTATGCAGCTACATTGTTTGGCTCCTTGGTGCTTGGATTAATCTGTGTTTTCCTGGGACTCCCAACAGGCAACATGCTGGTAAACCTCGGAATGCCCATCATATTCATAGCGGGATTGGCTGTGCTCTACAACTTCGTCACAAGCGTGTTAAAGAAGAGAACAACTCAGATCAGCAGAACTCTTCTACACTTTGGCATAATAATCGTCCTACTCGGCGTATTACTGAGCTCGACAAACGATATCAACTACGGGGAGCTAACTGGAACACCAAACGCAACGATGGACCTCGGAGATATGCAGTTAAACTTCGGAGCTTTCACCTCAATTGACCCAACTGGGCTCGTTGTGACTGATGCACTCAGCAACGACATGGTTCCAGAGTACAATGGCCTAACCATACCCGTTACGGTAAGTAGAGGTGGGTCGATTTACTCGGGTGATGTCTCTATCCTGTTGTACACGATGCATGGCATTGTCTCGAGACCGTCGATAATCCGTGCACCCGGATACGATGTCTACATAGTACTGCATCAATCAACAGACGTCTATCGGGCACTATCACATCAAATGCAAGGGATTCCCTACATGCCATCTGAATTTGTGGTGAGTGTTATCTATTTCCCGATGATGAACCTCATTTGGTTAGGGACATTAATAATGTGCATAGGCATCCTTTATCCCATAACAAAGATGAGAAAATCATCCTAATCTCCTTTTCACTTATTCTTTATCCGTTATTGGATAGCATTAAAATAGAATCACACCTGTATGGTGTCTATGCCCGGCGTCGATTTGGTGCTCCTGCACGCTCCGAGTGTCTATGATTTCCGTAAGCGTCCCACTATGTATGGTCCAATCAGTGATGTTGTGCCATCGACGCCGGTTTTTGAGATGTATCCTCTTGGCTTCGTCAGCATGGTGGGCTATCTTGAACAAAATGGCTACAAGGCAAGAATTATCAACTTAGCAGTCAAGATGCTTAAAGACCCAAATTTCGATGTAGAGCATTTCATCAAGCGACTCGACGCGAAGGTCTATGGGTTTGATCTTCATTGGCTGCCTCATGCCGCTGGGAGTCTGGATATTGCTGAGATCGTTAAGAAGCATCACCCTGATGCCCCAGTACTTCTCGGAGGCTTGTCTGCAAGTTACTTCCATGAGGAGATTATAGAGTACTTTGACCAGATTGATTATATATTGAGAGGAGATACCACCGAGAAACCTCTACTCGACTTGATGAACCACATCGAAGCAGGTAAAGAACCTGA
>CAYTVK010000260.1:0-3355 GCA_964441725.1 uncultured Candidatus Bathyarchaeia archaeon
CTGTAAGAACCTTTGTTAACCCAGAAATGAGCATTCTATAGGGATAATAAGCACACAGATCACCACCAGGCATAGGTAAATATTCGAGATAACCTACCCTTTTATAGTCTAAATAGGATGATTTTAGCACTTCTCCCCCCCAAATTTGACCATCTGCACCATATCCTGCTCCATCTAAGGCTATCCCAATGACTTCTTCGTCATTGATCATATGTTCAGCCATAACTGATGTGATGTGAGCGTGATGATGCTGTGATTTCACTAACGGAATATCCATTTCCTGTGATATCACTTGCCCATATTGTGATGTCATATAGCCTGGATGCAGGTCACAGACTATCACATCGGGGTTACGTGTGATATTTAACAAATCACGCATCCTGTTTATTGCGTCTTTCTCAAACTCCAAGCCTTCTAGAGAGGTAATATCTCCTAGATATTGAGTCATGAAGACTTTTTCCTTGGTCGCTATCGCTGCAGCGTTTCTCAGCTCAGCCCCTAGAGCGAATACATTTCCTTTACCTGAAGGTATATTGATTGGATCAGGTACATATCCTCTGGATCTTCGTGTAAATGCTGGTTTTTCGTCGATTATCCGTATAACCGAGTCATCTGAACGATTGATTATCTCTCTGTTATGCAACAGAAAATAGTCTGCAAGTCCACCCAATTCTTTGAAGGCTGCCTTGTTTGTAATCGCCATAGGCAGGCCTCGCTTATTTCCGCTTGTCATCACGAGAGCTGGTTCATTTAACCTCTTGAATAGTAGACTTTGTATACCAGAGTAAGGCAGCATCACACCTACTGTATCCAGTCCCGGAGCAACAAGCTCAGAGATTACCCTATGTTTCTTTTTGAGGAGGATTATTGGTTTTCTCCACGAATTGAGGTATTCTTCCTCTACATCTGATACTTCGGCAAACTGTTTGATTGCTGCAAGAGTTGGCGACATCAATGCATAAGGTTGATTTTTACGATCTTTTCTACGCCTGAACTCCTCCAGCACATCGTCTCTTGTTGCGAGAGAAGAGAGATGAATACCACCAATGCCCTTTATGGCTATGATTGAGCCTTCTTTGAGGTATTTCGACGTCTCTGTGAATACGTCATCGACATCAATCTTGTTACCCAAAGCATCGGATAGCGTCATGGTTGGCCCACATTGGCTGCATGTAATACCCTGTGCATCAAAGCGTCTATCCATGGGATCATAATAGTCATGTTTGCAGTCGTTGCACATGGGGAAATCTTGCATGTGTGTTCTTTCACGGTCATATGGAAGAGACTTGACTGATGTGAACCGTGGTCCACACCATGCACAGGCTGTGAAGGGATATTCATACCAGCGCCCGTTTTTATCCTCCATATCTCTGAGGCACTCTGGACAGATACCAATGTCAGGAGGATAGATGCCCGAGGCTACTTTTCCTGTGGACCTGCTCTTATCTATAATAAACTCAGAGTATCCTCCAGTGTATCCCAGATACTCCGTGACTATGTTTTCGATATCCGAGACCTCCGGTGCATCCTTTTCTGCATCAACTAGGAACTTCTCTATGTTTTTCTTTGAGCCCTCTACCATGATCTCGACACCTGCATCACCTAAATTGATGACATATCCGAGAAGATGATTTTTCACAGCCATCCTGTAAATAAACGGCCTAAACCCAACGCCCTGCACTCTTCCAGTGATGTTTATTTTTGCCAGCTGCTTGCTCAAAGAGTATCAGGATTTAGTTGAACAGCTTAATTTAAAGACATATCAAATTTGATTTCATGTAAACAAGTAAACAATTCAAACTATACAGGATTGTTTCACACGCACATACTCCGTTTATTGAAAACGAATTGTCTCAAAATACGTAACTGTAATTAACCCGGACTCCCAGTCATTAAACGAACAACCTATGGAGCTAGTCTATATCACCTTAGCCTTATTCTTGGTGACAGTTGTAGCTAGCTACATTTTCTATCAGAGAATAAAGATGGCCCAAGGCGAGTACGAAGATAGCAAAGACTCTGTACGAAACATAACCTTCGGCTTTACAAGACAAGTAAAACGAATGGAGTCTGGTCTCGACAGAATAGAAAGAGATGCACTTCAAGCAAAATACATGGCCAGTGAGGCATTAAACGCTAAACAAGGAAACAGTGAAGCTACCTTAGCTGGACTCGAGAAGGTAAAGGAACTATCAGACCGTGTAGATAATATCGAGGAATCCATCGAGACCATGAAGAAAGATTTGTCAAAGTTAGCCTCACAGCCTAGAGTGGGTGTTCCTCCAAGCGCAGTTGACGCGCCAATCCCTGTTCAGGGTGAAGACATACTCCAGGGTCTAACAGATACGGAGCTTGAGGTTCTCAAGATGATCGTTGACTTCGGTGAAGGATCTGTCCCAGAGATTAAAGAGCACATCAATAAGACCCGTGAGCATACAGCTAGGCTGCTGAAGAAGCTGTACGATAAGGGTTTCATAGATCGTAACACCAGCAGCATGCCTTACAGGTACAGCATAAGGAAAGAGATCCGAGACTTCATCATGGAGCAAAACGAAGCCTCAACAGTTGGGCTCTAACAATTCAAATAGGATCACTACACTATTCAGTCGTATGCAACCAACAACATGGGACGAGGCACCACGCTTCGAGCCAGTACCCGGAGTAGATATCCGAATCATCGGAAACGGTATGCACGCAACACAGTGCTACATAATAATCCACGCAGGAGCTGTAGTCGATTGGCACAGCCACCCACACGAACAGATGGGAACACTAATCGCAGGATCAGGTGAACTCACATCTGGAGGAAAAACAGTAAAAGCCAAACCCGGGGCAGCATGGTTTATCCCCCCCAATGAGGAACACAAGTTCGTGGCAAATGGCAAAGAGGACGCCGTAATAATCGAGACCTTTGCCCCTGCACGCGTAGACTATGTGATAAAGGCACGGTAATAGATCCGGTTTGACAGAGGAACATCTCCAAGTACTTCAAAGGGTGCTGACTCAGGGCTATCAGCTTAGCCCAGATGTTTTCACCTTTTTACAAAATCAGAGTGTTGATGAAGCGGCACAATTAGTTGATGAAGCGCTCAGGAGAGCCTCTGCTCAGTCGAATCTGTTCATACTTGATATGAATTTCTTTAAACAAACTCAACCCTTGGCTTCGCCTAAGCTGAAGCCAAACGCTGCTGTAGCGAAAGGCGTCTTTGAGATCCATTATCCTGAGGAAACCCAGAGCATTGGAAGCGCTGACGGGTACATAGATTACTTCAACAGCAGATTCGTCCAGTTGGCTTCCATCCTAAAACAAAGGGTGGACGTAAGAGACGCTATTCCTCTATCGCAGGCGGTGAAG
>CAYTVK010000261.1:0-3349 GCA_964441725.1 uncultured Candidatus Bathyarchaeia archaeon
TGCTCCCTGAATACCGCTCATTGCTATTACTGGGAGCCCATGAAAGCTGAAGAGAACAGCCTCAGCTAATCCCTTGATGACTCCTGTAATCTTTGCCACTCCGGGTTTTTTAAGACGTAGCGTGATTAAGGCTATCATTATTAGATGCAAACCAGCAAGAATTTGCCCTACCCCCATAGGTAAAAAGGGTACAACCTTGAGGTAATCTGCAACGTATCCTATCGGGACACTGAGTATTGCTCCGATGGCGCTGAATAAGATAATGGTTGATAATTCTTTTGTGGTAAATCTCAAATCGCGGTCACTCGATTTTATAAACAGATCATTGATAGTTTCTTATTAATTGATGGGAGTTACCCCAGAACCAATATAAAAAGCGCGTATCCCTAAAAGTCAGGTGATATGATGAAGCTTCTTGAATTTGAAGCAAAAGAGTATTTCAAGAAATATGGGATTCCCACTCCGGAGGGGAGGATGGTTGAGTCTCCCGTGGAGGCAAAAGAATATGTTGCCTCTCTTGGTAAGCCAGTGGTCATTAAGGTGCAGCTTCCAGTCGGTGGAAGAGGTAAATCAGGTGGGGTGAAATTCGCTGATACGCCGGATGAGGCGTTTTCTGTCGCGAAACAGCTTCTAGGCATGACCATCAAGGATTTGAAGGTTGAGAAACTGTATGTTGAGGAGAAGATTGGTATTGTTAATGAGATTTACCTAGGAGTAACCATTGACAGGGACCGTAAGAGACATGTTGTGCTTGCTTCAAGTGAAGGGGGCATGGAGATTGAGGAAGTGGCTGCCTCTACCCCTGATAAAATAATCAAATTTTATGTTGATCCACTAATCGGTCTCCGGAGTTATCACGCTAACTATGTTGCATCCAAGTTGGGTTACAGGGGAGCAATGATGAGCAGGTTTTCCTCATTTGTAATTAAGCTTTATCAGCTCGCTGTTGCGATGGATGCTGAACTCACTGAGATCAATCCATTAGCAGAGGTTAAGGAAGGTTTTATGGCTGCAGACGCGCGTTTAAACATCGATAATAATGCGTTGTTCCGTCATAAGGAGCTTGAAGAGCGGCTTCTTGATAGTTTTCAGGGAGAGTTGACTGAGCGTGAGATAGAGGCCCGGTCTCTGGGACTTACTTATGTTGAGTTGGATGGAAATATAGGGATTATAGGCAATGGAGCCGGTCTCACCATGGCTACCCTAGACTCGGTAATGCTTCATGGGGGGAAGGCCGCGAATTTCCTCGATCTCGGGGGTGGAGCTACTCCAGAGAGGATCAGGAAGGCGGTTGAGTTTGTGCTCTCCGATGAACGTACGAAAGCTGTTTTCGTGAATGTGTTGGGGGGGATAACGAAATGCGATGATACGGCTGAGGGCATCGTGGAGGCGCGTGAAGACCTTGGGATCAAGAAACCCGTAGTGGTTCGTATGATGGGTACGAATGAGGAGGAAGGTAAAGCTATTCTCAAGAAAGATGGAATCAATGCGTTGGACTCTATGGAAGAGGCGGCTGATGAGGCTGTGAGACTCGCGGAGGGCGTAAAGCAATGATGCGTTTTATCGATAAGGATACTCGGGTTATTGTTCAGGGGATCACTGGTGAGCAGGGTAGATTTCATACACAGCTCATGAAGGAGTATGGGACAAAGATTGTCGCCGGTGTGACACCGGGTAGAGGCGATCAGGAAGTTGAAGGTGTGCCGGTTTTTGATACTATCTGTGAGGCTCAGGAGAGCTTTGAGGCTGATGCGAGTATTATTTTTGTTCCAGCGCCATTTGCCTTGGATGCAGCCCTTGAAGCTATAGAGGCTAAACTGAACCCTGTTGTCATTATAACGGAAGGTGTGCCTGTGAGGGATAGCATAGAGATTGTGGCTCGGGGGAGGCAACTAGGAACAACTATTGTGGGACCTAATACGCCGGGGGTTATCAAGGCGGATGAATCCAAGATGGGAATAATGCCTGCGCAAGTCTTCAAGAGGGGAAACGTTGGCATTATCAGTCGTAGTGGTACTCTGTTTTATGAGATCGCGTCTCAGATAACTAAGGTTGGTCTCGGGCAAAGTACTTGTGTTGGGCTTGGCGGTGACCCTATTGTTGGCTTGGATTACATTGACTTGTTGAAAGGGTTCCAAGATGATCCGGAGACTGAGGCAGTTGCTCTTATCGGTGAGATCGGAGGTGATGCTGAGGAGAGAGCGGCACAATATATTGAGGAGGGAGACTTCTCGAAGCCTGTTGCAGCGTTCATCGCTGGACGTACCGCTATACCCGGTAAGAGGATGGGGCATGCCGGTGCAATTATTCAGGGCTCTACAGGTACTGCGCAAAGCAAGATAAATGCGCTGAGAAAAGCAGGGGTAACTGTAGGGGATTTACCCGGTCAGGTTGCTAAGGCCCTTAAAGAATTGATCTAATTTTATTCCAATAATTTTAATATTTTTTCCAGCATTCGGAAGGTTAATCCCCAAACAGTTTCTCCCTGTACAATGTAGACGGGTCCTTCCCAGCCCTTGACCACTGCATGGGTTTTTCCATGTTTTATATCGTTCAGGGGGACCCAGATGTATTTTGTTAGCTCATAGTTGAGCGTGACTTCTGGGTATTCGTTGAAGACAAATATTACTGGTTGTACAGCCAGAGTTCTTCTTACTGCAGAGTAGACGGGTTCCATGAAACCTAGTACTTCTTTATCTGTGAGGTCTATGCTGGTTTCTTCTCTTACTTCACGGACGGCTGTGTCTACTAGTGTTTGGTCTTGGAGATTTTTTTTGCCTCCCGGAAAAGCCATGTCGCCGCTCCAAGGGTCATCATCTACTTCAGCTCGCTTGACGAGGAAGAACTCTACATCGGTATTTGTTGGCTTGACGAGTATTCCGACTGCTGCCTGAGCGTAGGCGTATGTTTGATGTGATAACTGCTGTTTGAGTTTCATTATAATACTGTTAGGTGTCAAGCTTGTACTATCTTCAATGGTTTGTAGTTTGTCTAAAACGTTGCGTTTCGGTTGACTGAAAAAGAAAAGATTATCCATCTACTCGTTTTCAAGCTGTTCTATGTTTAAGCATATTACTGTACGACTGGGTGGATGAATATGTTTCCACCAAGTCGCTTAATGATTACCTGCATATTGCGGGAGTCAGTATAGTAATAGGCATCATTGTTGGGTTCCTCACAGTGGCGGTTCACAGTATCTATGAGTACATGAATCAGTTATCCGAGTATCTGCATCACGTGAATACTGTTTTCGTGATATTACTACCTGTATCAGGCATTACGCTGGCATATTGGATTGGTTATGAAGTATGCTACCACAAAACAATCAGGAGGAGGAAGCCACAGGTTA
>CAYTVK010000262.1:0-3347 GCA_964441725.1 uncultured Candidatus Bathyarchaeia archaeon
GTGCAATCGGTTATGAGTTGAATAAGCATCTTGTTGAGACCGCATTGAAGAATATTTATGATAAGAATCTTGAGAAGAAGATAGATGTAGTGAACGGTAACTTCATGGAGGCAGACCTCAGCCCTGCAACCATTGTGACGCTGTATCTCACCACTACCGGTAACGCGAAGCTGCGCCCAAAGTTCAAAGCTGAACTCAAAGAGGGAACGCGGATAATCAGTCACGATTTTCCCATTATGGACTGGGTTATGGATACGCCTGATCATGAAGCCATAAAGCGGGGTACACATAAGTTGTTCAGTTATCGGATTCCCGAAGCCTACAATGTTAAGATAGATGAACCCGAGAAACCATCAGATAGTAGTAAATGGGATAGAATAAAAAAACTTCTAGATAGATTGTAAATAAATTGGAGAGGTTTAATCTTTCCAGAGCCCTAGTGCGAGGGCGATTATCGCCATTCTCGCATAGATGCCGTGTTTTACCTGCCTGAAATACCACGCGTTGGGTAAGTCATCTACATCGGTGGTGATCTCGTTAACCCTTGGCAGTGGATGCATGATCACAACATCCTTCTTGCCATTGTCCAAGATCATCTTTCTGTCCATGATGTAGCTGTTCTTCACCTTATCATACTCCTCCTGTGAAGCGAAGCGTTCCCTCTGCACTCGTGTCATGTAGACCACGTCCAGCTTGGGCATTGTCGCTGGGAGATCACTCACCTCGATGACCTTGATCTTATCCTTGACCTCATCAATAACCTCCTGCTTCATCTTCAAGGCATCAGGCGCGATACAGTAGACGGTAACATTGTAGTTTCTCAACGCCTTCAAGAGGCTGTGAACAGTCCTACCGTTCTTCAGATCACCTACCATGCCGATAGTCAAGCCATCGATCTTTCCCTTCGCGTACCTGATGCAGTGAAGGTCCAGCATTGTCTGGGTTGGATGCTCCCACGTACCACTGCCACCGTTGATGTAGGGTACCTTTGCGACTTTCTTGGCTCTCAGAGCCGCGTCGTTATCCGGGTGCCTCATGGCGATTATATCAACGTAGTTGCTGATGGTGCTGATGGTGTCCTCGAAGGTCTCACCCTTCTTTGCGCTGCTGGTCATGGGATCAGCCACAGTAGTCACCGATCCACCCAGTCTCAGCATGGCTGTCTCGAAGCTTAAACGAGTTCTAGTGCTTGGCTCAAAGAACATGCTTCCCAGCACCTTGTGTCTTGCCAAGTCTGTGCCTGTTTTTTCCAGCTCAACCATCTGGTCCGCTACGCCGAGGATGTAGTCAAGTTGCTCTCGACTATAATCCATCATGCTTATGAAATGTTTACCCTTGAAATCTGATGCTTTAACCAAACTCCACACCGTATCCTAGAATACGGGCTGCACCATATTTCTCTTTTACCATTTAGAAGCCACTCCATTGAACGAACACCCGAGTTCGGCGGGTTTTATGGAATAGAAATCTGCAACTATAAAATATCATATCAGTGAGGATTCTACGGGGCCTTATTGAGGGTACAGAAGACACCTGATCTCCAGAGCTGGAAAAAAATAGGAGACATGCAGACAGTCCTAGGAAAAGAATTCACACTCTACGAGTCACCTGATGGCACCAAGCTGGCTCAAGTGGATGCAGACATGCTTATTCACATGATTATTCAAGACGTTAAACCCATCTACATGAACCCGAAAGTAGTAGACTCATTGAAAAGAGTGGCCGAGGTCAAGCGTTATCTCAGGGATAATACGAAGCGCCCCGAGCTTTAATCAGGGTATAATCTGATGTCACGGAGAAATTTCTCAAGACTCCCTGTGATCTGGTAGTCTTTCAGTTGTTCAAGGGTAACCCAGACAGCCTCCAACGCGTCATCCATTGGCTTCATCACGCCACTCACTGGAGCCGCTAAGAACTGGAGAATAACGAAATGATAGAGCACCTTACCCTCAGTATCATACTCGATCTTATCCACTACACCTATCCGCTCAATGATATTGACGTTGAGTCCAGTCTCCTCTAGAGCTTCCCGAGTAGCTGCATCGACTGCACGCTCCCCTACCTCAATCAAGCCACCTGGAACGGACCACAATCCCTTATCAGGGTTAGCGGCGCGCTTGATGAGCAGATACTTGTCGCCTTTCTTTAGGAGCACGCCTACGCCGACAATGGGTCTAACAGGGTACTCTCTCCGGGAACTCATGGGAAATAACAGACTAAGAGAGTGTATAAGGCTAATCCTGAGAGACTTCCTGACTAGCAAGCTCCATGTGCACGAAACGACTCATGGGGGTACTCGCACTGCTAGCGGGATAAAGCTCAGGTAGCACCTTGACCCAGATGGGAAACCTGCACTTCAAGGTAGTACCCTTGACGATGGCCTCACCGGGCGGTAGATCACCTATGAGTTCGGCGAACTCGTTGCCCATTATCTCCGCTACCCTTGCTTTATCAATGTCTTCCAATCCATGGCAGATGATGTTGTTGGCGCACTGGGTTACAACTGTCTTCTCGACTGTGCTCAACCGCTGAGTTACAGCCCAGAGCCCCACACCGTTACGACCACCATTGGTAGCAATCTCCTTGATCACGCCTAGAAGCTTACCCCGTGTATCCTTCTCTCCAAGCTCAAAGACTCCTCGCTGCGGAGCATAATACATGGCTTCCTCCAGCACTATTATGCACCCGAATTTCTGAGTTTCCAGCGCCTCGCTGAAAATCCTGCGTAGAACCTGTGAAACAACAAGGTGCTTCTGGCTCCAAGTATCCTTGCCCTGACTCAGATCCATGATAACCACACGTCTATCACGAAGCAAATCCACAGGATCCAAAGGCACCATGTCACCATCTGGAATAAGTTTGCTGTTCGCAACAGCGTTAATTACCTGCTGTCTGTAGCTCTCAAATTCGTCCTCTTTCTTGTTGAACCCAAGCTTTTCGGACTTCACCCACCCCAAAGCCTGTTGGAGGTTAAGCTTCGTAACCGTGGCTGCCTGAGCGTAGAGAATCTTCAATGCATGAATCAATATCTTGCTGTTCCACCACGTCTTCTGCCATCCAAACTCGCCAACATAATCTTCCCAAGGAATGTCTCCGGGCTGAAAGAAACGGCTCCAAGGAACCTTCAACGCCTTCTCTGGGCCAAGATGCTCCATGAGGCTATTATATTCACCATCCTTGTCTACGATGAAGAAACGCACAGGAGGGTTAGCGGTAGCGGCTCTGCTAATCATAGTGATTGTTGTGGTGGTTTTACCGGTTCCCACTGCTCCACAGATGAGGCAGGACTGCCTGATGAGGCTGTAGAGCCCAACCTCTACATCAAGGTCCGTGCTTGGGTCATTTCC
>CAYTVK010000263.1:0-3344 GCA_964441725.1 uncultured Candidatus Bathyarchaeia archaeon
AATTTGTTCGACGACTTAGCGAGGCGTTATGAGGATTGGTTGTATGGTCGACCATATGAGCCAGATATAGACAAAGTTGAGGAACTGGTGGCTGAGGTTGAAGCCGAGGCTGAGGCATAACAAGTTGGATTTTCTGGGTTGGGTGTAGGTTTTGTTGAGTGAAAATGGGTATCTATGGGTGGAACCGGATGGTTTTGGCTGTGGCTCTACTTTCTATTTCTTGTTACATCTCGGTGAGTTAGAGAGTTGAGGCTCAGGGAGCCCATGTTGGGGCTTGTGTTGGTTGTGACTGCTATTGTCTTTGTGGCTTCTGTTTACCCGGTGTTGGATGACCTCTGGGTGGATAACCCGAATTGGAATGGGTTGAGCGAGTTTTACAGGAGCGTTAAGCCCATCCGGGTGAAGAGTGGCGGTGATTTGCTTGGCTTTGACCCCTTGAATAGCACTTTGTTCATCGTTGGGCCTAGTCGTGGATTCAGTGAGGAGAATGTTCAGGGTGTAAAAAGTTATCTTCTGGATGGTGGACGTGTCGTGCTTCTGGATGATTTTGGGTCTGCGAACGAGTTGCTTGCTGGTTTGGGGCTTGGTACGCGGTTTAATGGTTCCTTGTTGAGAGATGTTGTGTTTTTTGATCCGGTCCCCGAGTTTCCCAGACTGCTCAATTTTACGTTGTATGGTGTGGGGGAGGTTGTGTTTGATTATGGTACTGTGCTTGATCTTGGTGAGCGTGCGCAGGTCTTGGTGAGGAGTAGCCCATTAAGTTACCTGCAGAACGGTGAGGTGATTAACTCGGGCGAGTTCCCTGTGGTTGCTCGGATAAGTTATGGCGATGGTGTGCTTGTTTTGGTCTCGGATAGCAGCGTTTGGCTGAACAGCATGATTGATCGGGCGGATAATCGGGAGCTGTTGAATCATATTTACAGAGGATCTGTTTTGATTGATGTGGGGCACAGTTACCCGACTCAGTTGCTGGCGTTCAAGTGGTGGCTTCAAGATGTTTATGCCTTTGTGGACGTAGCCGAGATCAGGTATGGCCTGGCTTTGCTGATGGTTATAGTTGTTTTTAGGGTTAAGTTGAGAGATGAAGCGGAGGTCGAGGTGGATGAGGTTGAGGAACTTTTAAATGAATATCCAGAGTGGAGTAAAGAGCAGTTGTTGTGGCTAGTTGAGCAGCAGAGGAAACGATGATGGATATAGGTAAAGTGCAGGGACGGCTTACGGCCATTAAGGCCGAGGTTGGTCGCGTTGTTGTTGGGCTTGATGATGTTGTGGATGTGCTGCTTGTGGCTATGCTCAGTGGTGGCCATGTGTTGATCGAGGGACCTCCTGGTATCGGTAAGACTACTCTAGCGAAGACCTTTGCTCAGTCAATCGGTGGTGAGTTTAAGCGTATTCAGATGACCCCTGATTTGTTGCCTGCTGATGTTATTGGCGTGAACGTGTATAATCAGAGGAACAGTGGTTGGGAGCTTAAACGGGGGCCGATCTTCAGTAACGTTTTACTTGTTGATGAGTTGAACCGTGCTAGCCCGAAGGTACAGTCAGCTTTTCTTGAGGTGATGCAGGAGAAGCAGGTTACCATAGAGGGGGAGACGTTGCCTGTTCCTAGGCCTTTTATGGTTTTAGCGACCCAGGTGCCTTTCGCTGGGTCTGGAACATATGTGTTAACGGATGTTCAGCTGGATCGTTTCGGGTATAAGGTGGACCTGAATTACCCTGAGGACTCTGTGGAGCTTCAGGTTCTGAGTGACATTGATCGTATAGATGACAGCGTTGTTGAGAGGATTGTTGAACCTAGTGAGATTGTTGAGCTAAGTAAGGCAACTCAAGGTATCTATGTTCATGACCGGGTTAAGCGATATATCGTGGACCTTGTGCTGTGGCTGAGGGGAAATCCCTCTGTGTTGATGGGTCCGAGTACCCGTGCATCTATTTGGCTGCTTAAAGGCTCACGAGCGTTGGCTATGATGCGTGGCCGTGATCATGTGGTGCCCGATGATGTGAAGTACCTTGTGGGAAGCGTTATAGCTCATAGGTTAGAGCTCACCAGTACGGCTAGGGCGGAGGATGTTCAGGTTGCCGAGCTTGTGAAAAACGCTTTGGAGAATGTACCCGTCCCAAAGGGCTTAAAATAAATGGAAGAAAAAACCCCATTAACAATGAGAGAAGAATCACACCACTTGAACGATTGTTTTCACGTTCTCCATACTCAATCGTCACCATTGTAGCCCGAATAAAGGGAAATATAACCGTACAGATTAAGAACAAGGCAATGGAATTTCTACTCCAAGGACACAATTAACAAAAAGTAAACCATCGCATAATTTCATGTAACAAGAATATTGAATTTCCCGCTGTTATTCTGCTGGCAGTGACGGCGTTAAACGTCATGTTGCGTCAGATCTGAGTGAAGGGACTCTGGTTTTGATTGTAGTTCTCGTTCTCTCGATCTTAGCCTCCGCTAATGTTTTTATTCCATGCAAGACAGGGGTTAGATGCATCTTCAATGACGGATAAAACCAATTATGCGGAGACACTATATCGTCCTAGATTAACCATAGCGCTTGTTTCCCTGGTAATCATATTTCTGTTTGCCTGGGGCATCCTTGACTACTCGATATACCAGGAAACATACCAAACAAAGGCGGGGTTGAATTGGTTTAATATCAGATTCTACTACGGCTACACGCTCATAGCGGCAGCTCTCTTCTCATTACTATTAATACACCCCCGTATCGGTCACAGCGACTTATTCAACCTAATGGACTCACCGGGCTTAACGAGTCAGAGACCGTTCAACGGAGACGTAGTGTACAGGGTTCATCAAAATAAGAGACTTGACACTGGGCGATGGGCTCTCTGGCAGTTCAGCAAGTGGCTGCTTGGGTTTATCACATTCACCGCATTTGAGGGAATCCCGTTCATCGGTAAAATAATGAACCCCATAAGGATGATGGTTATGGGGTACGGTAGCTGGGGGAAGGTAGTCGAGGTCTTTCTGCTCCCCCTCTTCCCCGTTGATGGCTCAGAGTTAGTCAACCTCATGCCCGTCATGGAGATACAGTACAGATTCATCCACATCATCGCTGGGACGGTGTTGATAGTCATCTTTGTCAGGATGATTCTGAAAGGCTTGACGAAGCTATCCTTAAACGACTACGGGGACTTCCTAATGGACCTTGCCGCAGCAGCGTCTCTCATATTATTCTACTACATAACGGGGGCACCCTACTGGTTAATGAACATCACAACCAGGTACCTCTACACGGCGTTATGGGTACTATTGGCGTCATCGATATTTTCATGGGTTTATCTAAGATCCAACCAGGAAAACAGCAGACACC
>CAYTVK010000264.1:0-3295 GCA_964441725.1 uncultured Candidatus Bathyarchaeia archaeon
AGCAGGTAATCGCATCGATTTTATGCATTTTCTCGGTTTCCCTGAGAAGGCACTTGATTACTCGACTGTGTGGAGATTCAGAGAACGCCTCGCAGAGACGGGCAGGGACAAACTGATCTGGGAGGAGCTACAGCGGCAGCTCGACGAGAAAGGTCTCACTGTCCGGAAGGGTGTGGTGCAGGATGCTAGCTTCATCACTAGTGACCCCGGCCACGCAGCGGCTGACAAGCCTCGTGGAGAAGAGGCGCAGACTCGGAGATCTAAGGATGGTGCTTGGACAAAGAAAGGCGGCAAATCCATTTTCGGGTATAAGCTGCACATGAAAATGGATCTAGGTCATGGGTTGATCAGGGAGTTGGAGACGACTCCCGCGAATGTCCATGATAACAGGGTCGACCTATGCTTGCCTGGTGAGGTGGTGTACCGTGATAAAGGTTATCAGGGCGTGGTGCCTCGTGGCTGGGATGCGACGATGAAGCGGGCTAGTCGGGGTCACCCGTTGAGTATCTGGGATCGGCTCCGGAATATGAGGATTAGCCGGAAGCGGTGTCCTGGTGAGAGACCTTTTGCAGTGATTAAAAAGGTGTTTGGTTCTGGTCATGTGTTGGTGACCTCTTTGGGTCGGGTTAGGGTGAAGCTTGTGTTTGCTTGTCTCGGGTTCAACCTGCTTCAGTTGGGTAGGTTGGGGGTGACAGCGTAAGCTGTGGATCTGGTGGTGGAGAATGGGTGTTTGTGGGTGTTAAGGGTGGTTGCTGGGTGAGTGGAGTGGTGGTTAAGCATGGAAAGTTAGCAGGTTTGATGATGTGTTTTCCTCGAACCTGGACAAAATGATGCTAGCTGAAAGAAACCACGGATAATCAAAATCCTCTACAGTATATACTTTTTTAATCACTTTTTAATAGTCAACGAAGGCAAAGAGGTTAAACCAGTAAAACAGTTTCATTAAAATAAGGAGCAACCACGTTTCTGAGAGATCTAAGCTCTGAAACAGAAAACGTCGAAGCACTACGATACTCCTCATCCATCGACTTTTCAGGCTCAAAGCGCTCCATAACGAGACGAGGGGCACCTGCTAGATAGTTTGCGATTTCCAGTAGCTCGTCTTTCCCAATCAGACCGGGAACGGGTTTAACTCTGAACTCGTGATTTATACTACTCTTTCTAATCATGCGAATGGAAGAGTCTACGTCGTCTGTATCGATTCTATGGTTTACACCTTCCTTGTATATACTGAGAGGCGCGGGAATGAAGACGCTGAAGTAATCCACGAGATGTTTATCGAGAAGAACTTTGATGAGTCTTGGTCTGGAGGCGTTTGTCTTGAGCTTCACCTTTGAGCCATGATACTTTAGCTCTTTGAGGAAATCAATTAATCCACGGTGAAGAAGAGGCTCTCCGCCATCAATTGATACACCATCCAAGAAACCGAGTCTAGGCCGAAGCATTTGAACCAGTTCTTCAAGGCTTGTCTTATTCATGGGAATGTAATCATGAATCAGCTGTTCATGAGGACAATATGGGCACCGATAGTTGCATCCAGCAACAGTTAGGCTCATGCAGAGTTTTTTCGGGTAGTCAATGGTGCTGAGTTTTCGTACTCCCACTATTGGTACATCGTTGTCTACTCGTTTTTTACGTCGTAGTAAGCTCGTTGCTTGTACGCCTCCTTAAGTGGGTTAGATAGAATTGATGTTGGGGTTAGTTTATGGTCTATACGTGCATAGGTTGTCGTCTCTTTTCCGCATGTTGGACAAGTCTCTGTTTCGCCTTTGATGTATCCATGCTCTTTGCATAGACTGAATACCGGTGTTATGGCTAGGTAGTTGTATCCAAATGTCTCTATGGTTCGTTTAATCAGTAGCTTCAGCCCTTGGTTATACTTGAGCCCATGTTGTAGGTAAATCTGTTCGAGGGTTCCGCCAGTGTACATTGAGTGGTATTTTTTCTCGTGTTCGAGGGCGTCCCATAGGTCGTCTCCGTGGGATGGCTTTAGCTCGGTTGCTGGTGTGAGATATGTTTCTTCTGCGTCGTATTCTGTTAGTAACTCTGCTCCGGGCTTCTCTGAGGGATAGGATTCTAGGCTGTAGAGATGACCTGTAAGATATTGTATATCTTCCAGTTTTCGCATCAGGGACTCAAGTACCTTGTATGTAACTGCTTTGCCAGCTACGTGCCCCAACGGTGCTTTTATGAGTGATTCCAATGCTTCATTCATCCCGACTAGGGTAATGACAGAGAAACTCAGATCAAGGTTATCTATAAACTGGCTAGTAAGAGGCATCTCTCCATGTTCTAATTTAGTCTCTAAGAGTTTTCTTTTATTTTCCAGAGTTTCTTTGGCTTGCTCAACTTGCTGTTCCAGCATGGTGAAGAACTCGTCTTCATCTCTTGCATCATCTGCTACTCGGGATAGGTTTATGCACGTAAAGCCTGTTACCGACTGATCCTCAGTGTTTCCCAATACACCGCCAAGTCTAATGTATAGTGTTTCCAAGTCAAGTTTTTGGTCTCTGGGTCTGAGGGTCTCCGGAGCGATTGTTCCTGTGATGAAGTTGTTATACGTGGGCTGACCATACAGGTATGATGATTCTAGCCACTTGTCTAATATGGGTGATTCCCAGTCGGTCTCAGGGTAGAGATTGATGGCTATATATGGCTCGAAGCCACCTCTCTGCATCATAGAAGAATAGACATCTGCTATTACGTCGTTTACGGCGTCGAGAATGGTCTGAGCTTTATCTGATTCCGAGAAACTTGGCCTATGGATTAAATCCAATGTGATGGCTACTTCTGCATCTGTCTCTGTTATTTTCTGGAAGAACTGCTCCATCTGCGATATGAAGCCTTGTCTGGATGGTTTTTCCCGCTCGACGAAAGGCAGAATGTAGTTATCGAGGCTGTTGAAGGTAACTGGTCCACCCCATTCCTTGGTTGAGTATTTTATCAGATCTACTATTTGTTCTAATAGTTCGTCTAGATTCTCTGGTGGCTGGTTTTCATTCAGTCCTCTCTGAATAAGTGTCTTCAGGTTCCACCCAATGGAGTATCCCCTGTCTTCGCTGTCCTGCCAGTTGTAGATGTAGCCATTATTCATTTTGGTGCTCCGTTTCTGATAAGAGATGAGTGATAAAGCGGTAACTTGGGTTTAAGCATATTCTAGAATAGAGAAAAGTTTAGAGAGATTCAGCGAATTTCTTGCCGAATTCCTTGCATTTTTTGGCTCCAGCATCGAAGTTGTACTTGATGTCGGTGTCAACCATCACAAGCACATTTTCATAGATCTTGTAGCCAAGCT
>CAYTVK010000265.1:0-3255 GCA_964441725.1 uncultured Candidatus Bathyarchaeia archaeon
AACGCGGTCATCCTTAAACAACGAAACCTCAACATCGTCACCGGGAAAATCCCTCCTCCCCACAGAATAACTCCCAGACAACTCCAGCTGCAACGCATCCACATCAACCCCATCCCCCCAGACAAATCGCATATAACTATATAACACAAAAAATACACACAAACACCCCAATTTATACATAACACCAAGTAACAAAAAATCACACCAACTCACACCACAAAAAAATGCACCGAATTACCGCCAGCCATTACCAGAAAAAAGGTTAATAGCCGTAAACACGGCCAAACTTCTCATCAAGATACTCAATGAAAGGCTCCACAACGAGATCCCTACCCGTAACATGCTTAACCAAATCCTCAGGATCATACAGGTTCGCGTACCCGTACACGTTCCCAGTGAGCCACTCCTTGACCTCCTTGAAGCTCCCGGCCTCAATCAGCTGCCTCCAGTCCGGTATATCCCTGTTCAGTTTGGTCAACCAAATACCATCATAGATGTTCCCCAAGGCATAGCTCGGGAAATACCCGAAGAGCCCACTAGCCCAATGAGTATCCTGCATAACCCCCTCAGAGTCATCCATGACCTCCACACCGAGATAATCCTCATATTTCTGATTCCACACCTGAGGCAGCTCAGCCACATCCACCTTACCGCCAAACAGGTCACGCTCAATCTCAAACCTGATCACAATATGAAGCCCATAAGTCACCTCATCAGCCTCAATCCTAATCTTGCTGGGCGTCACATAGTTAGCCGCCCTAAGCATATGCTCCCTACTGATATCCTTGAATGTGTCACCAGTCAGCTTCTTCAGCTCAGGCAGATAATAGGTCCAGAACTCTGGGCTACGCCCCACCATATTCTCCACGAACCTGCTCATAGACTCGTGAATACCATAGCTAGCCGCCGTACCCAGCGGCTGATACATCCACTTCATTGGCAACCCCTGCTCATAGAGAGCATGCCCAGACTCATGCAATATACTGTAGATGCTACTCATGAACTGATTCTCATGATAATGAGTCGTAATCCTCACATCAGTATAATAGCCAGTGGTGAAAGGATGCTCCGTGGTATCAATCCTACCCCCCGCCTGATCTGACTTAATATCATACTTGACGAAAGCAGCCATCTGATCACCGATCTTCTCCTGAACACTGATGGGCACAGAGCGCGTCAAGAAACCTGTATCCACATCCTGATGCTTGAGCACTTTATCAAGAACCCCTTTCAGGCCCTTTTTCATGCCGTCAAATATACGAGTGATGTTATCAGCGGTCATCTTAGGCTCAAAGTTATCAATCAAGGCATCATAAGGCGTCCTAGCGCCTTTAACATCCATCAAGAGCTCAGCCTGCTGCTCTATCAGATCCTTGATCTTCACAAGCTCAGGCATAAACATCTTCCAATCCTTACCCGCCTTAGCTTTCTTCCAGACATTCACGCCAATGGTCTGCTGCTTCGCAATATCCACCACCAGCTTCTCAGGCAGCTTCGTAGCCTCATCATACGCCTTACGAGCCAAGTACATGTTCCGCTTAGCAACCTGATCCAGAGAACCATAATCTGGGCTCTTCTCAATCGCATTCAGCGTCTTACCCGACTCAGGGTCAGTTAACAGTTGATGAGCCGTCTTCTGGATAAACGCAAGCTGCTGGCTCTTCAACTCCACGCCACGTGGCGGCATCTTAGTCTCCATATCCCACTGGAGTATAGCTCCAGCGCTACTAACGATAGCAAGCTCCTTACTGTGCTCAAGAAGCTTCTCATAGTTTTCCTTTAAACTAGACATAAGAGATGGTTGACCGGATATTGCTTTAAGGTTTCTAAAAAACGGTCCATTCACCGGCTTCATTTAAAACATTGGGGGAAAAAACACATCATAGATCAAGAGCTCCTCCACAACATCAAAGGTTCTATGCCTCAATCCCTTTGGCACCACTACGAAGACACCGGGCTCAACAGTAAAACATCCCCTATCCTCAACCCACATAGTCGCCTTACCACCAAGAACGTAGATTATATCGGTTTCCTCCGCATGTACATGCTCCTCGATCTCTGATCCGACTCTGCATCTCACCACGAAACATGTAACCTCTGCGCCGTCATTCTCACTAGAATACAATGTCCTCATACCAACATTGGCTAAAAAGGGATGAGCTCTCTCAGGGGTCTCGGCTAGGTTTCTTACTATACTCATAAGATATGTATACTGTAAGAGGAGAAAAGATTACTTGAGGAGGTACTGATCCAGTACCTCTCTCGCTGCCTCACGACGTTTCTGGAAATCCGTCAAGAAGACCTCAACACGCTTGGCTAGGGTCTTTTTACACTCGCCGCAGAGTATTTCGCCGTTTTTACACGCATTCTCTCTATCAACCAGTGCTTTGTCATCTTCCTCAAAGAGGAAATAGTAGTAAGCGTAGACATTGCATATCTTTGGTCTTCCACCAAGCTTCCTCTGCTCCTCAACAGTATCTCTTCCACCCGTGAATGCCTTCATCACTTTCTTACCCGCCTTCTTAGGCGGATCAGTGGTGAATATCGCTGTATCTGGCTGGCTTGCACTCATCTTACCGCCCTCAGCCAGTCCCGGCAGGAACTTGGCGTGGATCTGAGCAGGTTTATAGTAGCCCAGTTTCTCCGCGATGTCACGGGTCATTCTCCAGTATGGGTCCTGATCAATTGCGGCAGGTATGAGGCACGGTATGTTTCTGCCCTCTCTCTCTGACTCTAGGAAGCACGTCATGGCCTGCATGGCTGGATACCAGATGATGCCTATGTTATTGCTGTCGTTAAACCCGAACACCGCTTTCGCGGTGTTATAGGTGACCTTCTTTGCTACATTGAGAGCAATCTTGTATAATTGCCCGATGTGCTCAGTATCGCTGAAGATGTGAGTTTTCTCGGGGTCCAAGCCACATGCTATCACATCCAATGCGTTATCATAGGTGAACCCAATGGCGTCCTCAAGACTGAGGTCATCCCTGTGGAGGAACTTCTCATCGTCCGTCATCTGGAAGTAGAGATCCGCGTCAAATGCATCCTGCAGGTATTTGCAGAAGAACCATGGGAGGAGGTGCCCTAGGTGCACGTGTCCGCTGGGGCCTCGCCCAGTGTACAAGCCTACCTTGTTTCCCTTCTCGTATTCCTTTATCCACCAATCTGTGTCCCTGTGGCTTAGGTATACTCCTCTCCTGAGTTGCAGGTGTTTGAAGCCCGCGTGCTCAGCTATCTTGTCCTCGATCTTCTTTG
>CAYTVK010000266.1:0-3243 GCA_964441725.1 uncultured Candidatus Bathyarchaeia archaeon
GGTCCTCGTCTGATTGAGCTAAGCACTGATTTAATTAGGGATAAATTATAACCTATTTCTAATCGTCTTCCAGGTGGATGTAACTAGAAAGCTCTCCTCCATATTATCTACCATCTGCCTGAAACGGTTCATAGGAACAGCAAACGACAAAATATTTGAGCCAACGTATGGGCGGGCTGAAGGATCGAATATGCCAAACACGCAGCGTGGGGCTTCTTTTTCACCCTCTAAAAATGGGTGCATTACAATACTGGAGCAGCCAGAGCCAAATGGCGCAATGACTCCGTCATCGACTCTGTCAAAGTTCGCCAATGTGAATAAACCCGATAACACATCCGGAGTAGCGAAGAAGATCACAATATTCGGATCATCTCCCTCATCCAACTGGTCCCAGCGCTTGAATACGATGTATTTTTTCGGGGCAGTGAATCCAGGGAAATCTTTAAGGAGCTCACGCACCAGTTCAGGTGTTTTCTTATAACGCTCACCCTCAAGCCTACCCGGTATACCGCATGAGAGGAAGTACTCAAAGTCTTTGCTGAGGGTATCAGAGAACCCTGTGTATCTTCTACCGCCGGGGCAACCTATGGAGTCGACGCTAAACCGTAGTGGTTTACCTTTTCTAGCTTTGTTCAGGTTGGCTATTAGGCAATTGTTTGTTGAATTACTCTCTGATACAGTTTCCTCGTCTGTGTAATAAGCTGCAAGTGGCAACTCGGCCTCTTTGAAGTATGTTTCCCAGAGCTTCTGGAATCTTTTCTTCTCTAACTCTTTCATTCTACTCGCCTTCATCTAATCTACTTCTAACTGGATCAAACTGATAGAAATGTTAGATGTTTACTATATTCCTCAAGTTTCTGGTCCCAAACGTAGCGGCGTGTAGGCGCGTTAAGGCCGTAGACTATGACGAATTTCTCGTCGCCATCGTTCACAATCATGTGTTTTGCTGACTCGGGGATGTATATTGCTGTGCCAGGCGTTGCGTCTATCTCCATATCCTCAACGGTCACCTTGGCTCTCCCACTGATGACATAGTAAAACTCGGCGTCTCCTACGTGGTGGTGAAGCCCCAGTATTTTGCCTGGAGGTAGCTCACCTACTCCTACGCATAGTTCTTCTGATCCTGTTTCCTCCCAGAGGAGTCTCTTGGGTCATCATTTCTCTTCCACTCAAGGTCTTCCAACCTTGTTACGCTGCCTTTTTTCACCAATGTGATCAGGTATTTGATTGGCTTTATTATGAATTTAAGATCATTTACAAATTTGTCGCCTTTTTTTAATTATGGCTCTCTTTTATTTGTATTCTATTAGGATTGGTGTTGAAGGGTTTTCAGCTACGTCGTATGCTAAGATGTAGAAGTTAAAGTTGCTCAGTAGGGTTCTTTGTATCTCTATATACACCATGTTTGTGTTTAATGGTATCTCTGTGGATGTGATGACTGAGGACTGATAATCGCTTGGATTAGTTATAAGATATAGCTGGTTGACATCGACAGGTATCTGTATTTGAACCATGGTCTTTGACGCAGTGTATTGAGTATTGAGGATGGTTATCGTAGGGCTTGTGTAGTCCTTTAGATACCTTTCCCTGTATGCTGTTTTTTGCGATGAGAACATTTGTTGGAGTGGCTGGCCACTCTCAGGAGCTGAACTGTTGTAAGGTAAGATTATTTATTGTTTTTTCTTGTTCTCTTTGAGCCTTTTTATTCTCGTTTCTTAAGCAGGCTTATGATGGGTAAAGCGAGAATTGTTGAGAAGGCGGCGAAGAGGAATGGTGCCGTGGGGAACATGTTGCTGTAGAGATAGCTTCCGATCAGGGGGCCGACGGTGAATCCGAGTCTTAGGCCCGTTGAGTTGATGCCGAATCCTGCTCCCTGTAGTTCGCGGGGTATCTTGGTGCTGAGGGTTGTGAGGTTTGATGGCCATGTTGCGCTCCATATGCCGAGGGCTAGGCTGTAAGCTGCTATCAGAATTATCCAGTTGTCTGATATGTGCCATACTACGTAAAACCCTGGGATCATTGCGGTGCAGATTAACAATATTTTTTTCGGGTCATAGCTATCGGCCAGACGCCCACTAGGTATCTGAGCGAGGAGCGTGAGGACGTTTGACGCCGTGAAGAATAAACCGATGATGAATGGGGATAGCTGGTATTTGTTTGAGAGGTACAGTGGGAGCACTAGGTTGACTGCGCCAATCCCTGTGGTCATGAGGAATGGTGCTACTGACATTACGAATAGGACTCTGAGGGCGTCTGGTTTGAGCAAGTCTCTGATGCTTGGATTTTTTGTTTTCCCTCGTTCATGTTTTTTCTCCTTGATGAGGATTGCTGGTAGTATGCTGAATAGGCTTACGATTGTTGCTAGCTGGTAAACTGTTGTCCAGCTTGAGGCTTCTACGATCCATCCGCTTAGGACAGGGCTAATGATGCCTGTTATAGGCCAGGCTAGGTTCATGACGCCAAATAAAAGTGCCCTGTTTTCATCTGTGGCGTTTTCGGATATCATGGACATTCTCGCGGGCACGAAGAGGGCTCCTACGAGGCTGTATACGACGTAGAATGGTAATATGAGTCTCCAGTTGTTGAGGCGGGATATCATGTATATTGAAGCTGTGCTGAGAACCGCATTGAGTATTAGAAATAGTCGTTTGCCATATCTGTCCACGATTATACCCGATGGGAACATGAGGGCTGTAGCTGCTAGGTTTCCCGCTGAGACTACTAGGGCTGTTTCTGAGTTTGTTGCTCCGATAGTTTGGAGGAACAGTGGCAGAAGAGGGTTGATTAGCTGCATTGATAGCCCGAAGGCGTTGTTCTGTATGAACAGGTACACTAGGTTTCGGTTCACGGAGCGCAGCAAAGAATTTCTTTGGATGAATTGGTGTAGTTTAAGATAAACTATACTGTTGGGTCTTTACTTTGTGTTGGCTATTTTTTTGCCTAATTCGTAGGCTTTTTGCAGTAGTTTTTCGTTGTTTTGGGCTTCTCCTTGTTTGTTTGCTGTACCGTAGACTGCTCCCACTGGGTTTGCTTTTACGTATTTGAATGTGTCTTGGAAGCTGCGTAGCGCGTTGACTCCCCCCGAGACGTAGACGTCTTGGTCTTCGTAGGTAAGGATAACACCAACATCTTTTCCTGTAAAGGCGTAAGAACCTTCTTCATGTATCGCATATGTTCTGTCTACGAATAGCTTCATCTGAGCTGACATGTTGAACCAGTAGATTGGGGTTGCGAATATTATTC
>CAYTVK010000267.1:0-3201 GCA_964441725.1 uncultured Candidatus Bathyarchaeia archaeon
CATGGTAAGTATGTGAGTGTTCTGCGGCATCTACTTGGGAAGGCAGAAGAGTACCGTAGCATCGAGTTGGCTGCTAGGACTCATCATCAAGCTGCCCAGACAACGTTACTGGGTAGGCGCTTCAGTATGTGGGCTGAGGAGTTGTTGTTTCACCTGCCTGAGTTTGAGGCGTTCATCGACGAGTATCCTTTGAGGGGGATCAAGGGGGCTGTGGGGACCCAGTTTGACATGGTGACCCTGTTGGGCTCTCACGAGAAGGCCGTGGAGCTGGATAGAAGGGTGGCTACTGAGTATGGGTTCAAGAACCTTTTGAGTTCGACTGGGCAGGTCTACCCGAGAAGCCTAGACTATAAGCTGTTACTTCACCTCTCTGCGTTGTCCGCTGCCTGCGAGAGCTATGCAAAGACCATGCGGCTCATGGCCGGTTATGAGCTTGTTACCGAAGGATTCAGGAAGGGGCAGGTTGGGAGCAGCGTCATGCCCCATAAGATGAATACCCGTAGCACTGAGCGTGTCTGTGCATTCAGTGAGTTGCTGAAGATGTACGCCGACGGGGGCTCAAGGTTATCCGGTGATCAGTGGGAGGAGGGGGATGTAAGTTGTTCTGCTATTCGCCGTGTTTTGATCCCTGACGCTTTCTATGTCTGTGATGGCTTGCTTGAGACCACACTGACTGTGTTGAATCAGATGGGTGCTTATCCAGCCGTCATCTCTAAAGAGGTTGACCGTTATCTTCCATTCCTCGCCACCACTGAGGTGCTGGATATGGCTGTTCAGCATGGCATTGGCCGTGAGCAGGCTCATAGCCTGATTAAGAAATACGCCATCGCTGAGGCTTTAAAGATGCGTGAAGAGGGCAGCGATTTAAACATGTTAATGGAGAGGCTTGCTGAGGAGCCCATGTTCAAGGAGGCTAGTATCACTAGGTCTATGCTCTTTGAGTTGCTGACGAATAAGGAGCATTTCCTCGGTAACGCTGAGGCGCAGATCGATGCCGTGGTGAAGAAGGCTGAACCCATTTTATCCAAGTACTCTAAGGAGGCTGCCTATGAGCCGGGGGACATCCTCTAGGCTACTCTGAGCTGCTTCTCAGGTACATTACCGTGGCTGTGGCGATGAATACTACCACTAGGAAGCCTATGAGTATGTGAGGCGCGGGCAACTCCTCAAATGGGTTGATGGCTAGCTTGGTAAAGTAGGGTATGATGAGGTATATTCCCGCTGTTAGCCCAGTTGTTAATGTGGTTAAGAGTACGAGATAGCTTACCTGTCCTCTTGTGATGTCATTGATGTCTAACCCGTCTGCTCCCCTAGCCCTGAGTTCTTCTCTTACATACCGGAAGCGCACGGTGTATCTGAGCATCAGGTAGGTTATCTGTAGTAGAAGCCCGACGCCGAATACCCAGATGTGGGTGACTCCCGGTGATGGTTTGAGGTCAAATATGAGTCCCACCCAGTTGAATGTGCTGAAATCCAGCACGCTTGGGAAGAACATGAGCATGTTGAGACTAAATAGTCTGCTGAACCAGACCTCGTCGCCTTTTCTCCAGAAGCTGAAGCTCACAAATAAGACAAGTATGATTATGGATATGTTGAAGTATGGCATATATGGTTCGACAGCTGGGCCGATGACGCTGTTGGATATCTTGGTAAGTATCTTGTTATAGAGGGTTGTCTGAACCATGGTTACAGCCGCCATGTAGCTCGCTGCGATGGCAACGAGGGCCTCCATGGTTCTAACGAATCCTTCTCTCATCCTGACACCCTCTGCCTCTGTAGTGCGCTCGCGAAGCTCTCCTCTATGGGGTCCCAGTTGAGCACTGTTACGCCCATCCCCCTGAGGAACTCGTAATATGGTTTAGTGTGGTAGGTCAGGAACCCTGCTGCGATCTTTTCTTCATCGCTCTGGGCTGCGATGTTGTAGCCCTGTACGTTAAAGAGTATGATGTTGGGTCTGCCTCCTACTCTTCCCATGTATTTATGGAGCTCCTTGACGCCCTCTATTATTCCCTGTATCCTAGCTGCCTCTATCATGCTTATTACCACGAAGAGGGGCTGAGTGCCCACAATGTATCTTCGGCAGCTGTGGATTGCCTCTTTAAGGCTCTCGCTACTGTATTTTATGTCGATGTGAAGCATCTCACGGGTTATCTTGTACTGTTGACGCTTACCGGTATCAGGGTAGAGTACTCTGGTGCTGCTCTTCTGCTTGCTCGGAACCTTGGTCTTATCATCTGTTTCAGGGATGTACACCTCGGGCTCCATCTGCTCTATTCCGGGTAGCTCCAGGTCTAGGGGTCTCTTATGTGGGCTTTCGAATGGGCCTTCCCATTGGCTTGCGTCATGGTTGTATACGCAGAATCCTACTCTGCAGTCTCTTTCTAGATAGAAGTTGGTGAACCCGAGGGCTGCCCTGATGGCGTATTCCAGCGTATTATTCACTGCCGTACCGAGGGCCATGTGGGCTGCGCTGTCGAGAAATATCCACACCACTTTCTTTCCCTCTTTCTCGTAGTCGTTGACTAGGAATCTTGGGTTTGTTCTGCTGAGGTGCTTGGCTGACGCCTTCCAGTTGATGTCCCTGTAGTTGTCTCCATTCGTGTAGTCTCTTATCTCTTTGAAGTCCGTGGTTGGGATGCCGAATCTGAATCGTGCATCCATGGGCATGGGTATTCTGCTTATGCTCTTATGGTTCTTGATCTTTCTAACAAACAGTGGATGGGGCTGGACTATGATGGCTCGTTTTGCGTTTAGTACCCCTAGGACGTTGGCGTTTACCTGTAATGGATGCCTTACCTCGTAGTTTACCTGTCTGACGTCGAAGTAGCCTCTCTTTGCGCATAGCGCAGTGTAGCTGAGGTCTATGGTTTTCTGTCTCAATCCCTTCCATGTTGCCTTGAAGTTATTGCCTTCTTCTAGGGCGAAGCTCTTCGGAAGGGTGTCGCTGATTGTTACTATTCCCGGTCCGCCGTCAATGGTTACCTGTAGGCTGTCGCTTACTCTGTCGTCTACGTTTACTTTGATGTCTTTGCCAACTCTATCAACTGATGTTACTATGGGTTCTCCGATGAGCACCGCTATGCTGAGAAAAATAATGGGAGCGAATCCTAGGGTGATGAGTATGAGGTTACCCAGAAACATGCCTAGCACTATGTAGACTACTGCTGTGACTATCAGCTCCAGCGTGTCCTGGGTTAACAT
>CAYTVK010000268.1:0-3194 GCA_964441725.1 uncultured Candidatus Bathyarchaeia archaeon
CCGAGTCTCTGAACAAATTGCCTGTTGCTCCCAGAGCCACTAAGAATAATCGCTATCGACGCATCAGGTACATCTACACCTTCATCAAGCACTCTACTTGTCAAAATCCGTTTATAGTCGCCGCTGTGGAACCTTCTCAGTATCTCTTCACGTTCCTCTCTTGGCGTCTGATGAGTGATGGCGGGGATCAGCAGCTCTTTGCTTAGGGTGTAGACCAGCTTGTTGTAGCTTGTGAAGATTAATAACTTCTCGCCGGGATTCGCCTTTAACAGATTCTTCAGATAAGCAATCTTACTGCTGCTGTTCAACGCGATATCCATAGCCTGATTCCTTGCCGTGATGGCACGCCTAGCCTCAGGGTCTCGTCCAGTTCTATTAACAAGGTTAAGATAATCCCGCGGACTCTTGATCTGTATATTCTTTCGACGCAGATAATCTCTGTACACATCATATTGCCTAGTATACTCATACTGTTCAGCAATGGTCAAGGGAAGACGTACAGTCTTAACCGTGAAATCAGCCAGATGGGAGCCGGCGAGATCGGCTACCCCAAGCTCATAGACCTTAGGGCCAACAAGCTCCTCAAGAAGCATCAGTGTAGCCTCTTCCTTGGGCAATGTAGCTGTTAACCCCAGTCGCTTGGCTGCGATGTATCGTTCAGCTATTCTTCTATTACTGGGAGCTGTGAGGTGATGCACTTCATCAAATATGATAAAGTTGAATAGGTTTCCAAGGTTCCTTGTTCGCAGCCTAGCGCTATCATATGTTGAGACGGTTATGGGTTCGATCTCCTCTCTGCCTCCACCGAGTGCCCCAATCGAAGTGCTGAAAGCTTGTTCAAGAACACTCTTCCACTGATCCACCAGGACAATCGTGGGCACAACTACAAGTGTTGAGCACTGCTGCTCCTCAATGGCTTTAACGGCTAGAACTGTCTTACCTGAGCCTGTTGGTAGAACCACGATGCCTCTGCTATCTGCTCTTATCCATGCATCCAATGCGTCTCTCTGATAGTCTCTGAGCTTGAAATCGGTCTCAAGTTTGGGTAGTTTCAAGAATCTGCTAGCTCTATCTCGGTATGGCTCATGATTTTTCTCAAGGTGATCAATGACCTGATTATACATGTACGCTGGGAAACTGTTCTGAGGGTCCAATTGCGCTAGATAAACAGGTTCACCATCCACAGTGATTTCTCCACGGGCGTAGTTTAGTATGCGCATCCTGTTAACACCGATTTCCCAGTCCTATTCCTTTTACTCTGATCGATCCGGGTTCACCTTCTCTGCCTGTTACCGTGAACTCTGCATCAGTGAATAGCTTGGCTACCTTGACTGCAGTAAGCGTATGGAGAGTTATCAGGCTTGTTCTAAACAAGGATTCACCGTCAGCGAGACTCGCAGGCAGGATCATGTGATCAGTGGTATGCTCATCAAGATGGGCTCCGCTCCTGATCTCCCTAATCATCTTGACAGCAGCCTCATCTCCAACGGTCTCTGCCGGTTTACCTCTTGCACCGAGGGTGTCAGCTCCGATGAATATGTTTTCACCCTCAGCCCATAGAAGAACTAGGCTTCCGGGGCTCAGAGGCTTTGGGTCAGCGATTATGGGGTTGATTGTGGATTTGTATCTGAGCTCGTTGAGTCTTTTCTCAGCAGATTTAGCCTGCCTCAAAGCTACGTGATCTGGGAGCGCCCCGCAGATGGATATTCCTCTTATTCTCTTAATATCAGGCTCACCGGGTTTTAATGGATAAAGCGAACTAACTCGAGGTGTAGCTTGGGTTGCTAACCCTCCTCCTTTTGGATAGAAGCCGTGTCTTTTAACACTGAGTTTGGGTGAAGCCCCCATTGACTCCATGGCTTTGTAGACGACCTTTTCAATAAAGGGAAGAGTCGGAGACCAATTCACAGCAGTGCCACCATGAATGGTTATCTTTGATGGCTTATCAGCGAAGAACAGAACAGGAGTAACACATTGAAGGAGAAGAGATATGCTGCCAGCTGTTCCAATATCGAAGTTGTAATCTCCCCCACGGACTTCACTGGGCTTGAAAGATATCTCAGTTGAGCCGATTGAAGCGCCTGAAAGTTCAGCGGAGGTGATCTCTGTTACAGCCTTCAACGTCATTAAGTGTTGAGGTTTGAGTCCGGGGTCGCCTCGCTTCGCCCTGATATTGTAGACATTTATTGGTTCATGGAGAATTGCGCTATAGCTAATAGCCATGCGTAGTAATTGTCCACCGCCCTCCATCAATGAGCCGTCGATTTCTAACATTGCCTACTCTACTGTTCCCCCACAGAAACGGGGAAGGGTCTTCTTTGCTTCAAGAGCCGACGCGTTTAGCTTCTCAAGACTGATTCCCGGTGCTCCACACATCAACATGAGTACGTTCTTGGTATTCTGAGTCACCTTGCTATAATCGGCATCCCTGTAGGGATATATTGCCACCAGTCTTTTCCCGTCCTCGATGACTGCTTCACCGCCACTCAGAGTAACCGGTTTATCCATCGCGATCCCCAGAAACGTCTCACCTGTTTTTGCTTCACGCATCAACAATTCTCCCTCAAGAAGATCAGAGTCAAAACTAGCGATAGGTACAGCAGTTATTATGGAGACAAGGTTGTAGGCGTCAACCCATGTATTGATCTTCGGTATAGGGTTGCCCCTAAGAACTCTTCTGATAAGCGCCTCAGCTGCGGGTCTATTCTTGGTAGGGTCTATTCCAAGTTTCCAGAAGAAATCCCGGTACGCCTTGAACTCGGGGTCGTCTCTTAGCTTCTCGACCTCCCATCTCGCTTGTATCTCTTTGACAACCTCAAGCTTGTGGTTCTCTAACTCTGGGTTCTCACGTTTAACAGTGATATCCTTGAAACGCACTACTTGTGCAGCTAATCCGGCGAACCGTTTCTCAAGGTCTGGGTGTAATCTAAGGTATTCCATGGTTGTCATCCATGTGGTTTACTGAATCTGATTTCGCAAGGTCTCTTATCCGGTTCTCACCATCTATCTCCTGCACTACTCTATACACGTCAGGAGGAACCAGTTCGCTCCAGTCCTCGCCTACAAGTATCCTTCTCCTAATCTCTGAAGCCTCATATCTGCCACGCTCGTATAGATCAATTGGTCTAACTTCATACCCTGCCTCAATCAACAGCCTCTTGGTTAAGCTCTGATTACTGTAAACCAGATCAAAA
>CAYTVK010000269.1:0-3193 GCA_964441725.1 uncultured Candidatus Bathyarchaeia archaeon
ATCAGCACTTTTCTCACCATACCCAACTACATGTACTGGATCGTGGTGCTAACCGCCCTCATCCAGAAAAGGAGAAAACAATCAAAATAAGTAGAATAACCACAAATACAGCCCATGCTCATCGTTGAAGAAGTGCTGGCAGCCGAGGAAGAGTGGACACAGGCACATCTCGAAACAGATGTAGTGGCATTGGAAAGGCTCATGCACCCAGACTACACTATAATCAAGCCCAACGGCGATGTATGGGACAAGGAAAAGGCATTAGCAAGCTACGTTCCCGGAAAAAGAGACTGGAGTGAAGCTGGGAGCAGTCAGCATCGTGTACGCATCTACGGAGACACCGCCATAGTCATAGGAGTCTGGAAGACTAAAGGCGTCAACAACGGTGAAGCCTTCGACTACTCAGCCAGATACACATCACTATGGGTAAAGGAAGACAACAGACTGATGATAGTCTCGGATCAGAGTACCGATATCATCTAGGCAAACTATGTGTTTAAATCATAGACCCTTACCCCATAAGCCCATAAGGAGATAGCATTGGAGGAGAATATTCGCGAATACTACCTCATGATAATCAGCGGAACCCTCACCATGCTCTCGGGTGGATTTGTCTCCCCTATATTCGCGCCATATCTCAGAATGGAGTTCAGCGCATCCCTCGAACTAGTGGGATTCGCGGTATCCGGGTACTTCCTCCTCAGGATGCTGGGAGAGTTCCCAATAGGAGTCCTAAGCGACAGGGTGGGACCCAAGTACCCTATAGTGGCTGGGCGGATACTTGCAGTAATAGGCGCACTCATATGTTATAAGACAGCCAACATCTGGTTCCTCATATTTGCAAGAATCATCTGGGGACTGGGAGACGCCAGCTTCTTCTGCATAGGCATGACCTACGTAAGCAAGCTATTCACAAGCGAGAAAAGAGGAAGAGCCCTCGGAGTATTCCAAGCAGTAGAACTAATAGGCAGCTTCCTAGGACAGACCATCGGCGGCTACGTAGCAGGACTCTACGGGCCAAGGGCCAACTTCCTCGGCACCACCATAATGGCTGGAGTAGCACTTGTAGTCGTCACTCTCATCAGGGGCGATGGCTCAACCATCGTCACAAAGGCTAGGAGCGCCCTGCTCCCCTCCATACCAGAGCTACGTAAGGTACTCAACAGGACAGTAGTAGTAGCCTGCCTCATCAACCTCGTCTGCATGATAAACAACAACGGACTGCAGAGCACCATACTGCCCATCTACGTCACAGAGACCCTTGGGCTCAACCTAACCCTCTACGCCTTCCTAGTCTCAGCCAGCACCATCGGAAGTGTCTCAGGGAACCTGATAGGAGGAACCTTGAGCGACAAGTATGGGCGGAAAAAGGTTCTACTTGGTGGACTCTTCACAGGCATCGTGGCCCTCACAGGAATCACCATCTTCACCGGCTTCTATACGCTAATCGTCATGATGTTCCTCAACGGGGTCTTCTGGGGAATAGTCTACGGAGTGATACCCGCATATATAGCTGACGCCGTCCCAGACGAGGTAAGGGGAATAGGCATAGGCTCATTCAGAACCTTCATGGACATGGGCGGCCTCATTGGACCCATAGTGATGAGCACCTTCGCCGAGTATATCGGAGGATCAACGGGATACATCTACTCATTCTACATGGGAATCGCCATGGTGCTAGGACTTGTATTATTAACTATGACCCTCAAGGACACTCTGGATAAGAACATAATCCACTAAGGCGTCTTCCTTCGTATCGTCGAATATTATTTCAATGTAAACTCGTATAGATATGGGATTTTATGAAAATCCATAAAATCTTCGCCTACGTAGGCATCGCCTTATCCATCATAGGGGTCGCCATCACCTATACACTCCACTGGATGCTCGGTTTAGCCACCACCATCATCGTCATCATAGCATACCTCTGGTGGAGAAACATGAAAAAAGAAGGCGACAAATACCTTGCTGAGTTCGCTAAGTCAACTGGACTGAGCTACATACAGGATAACGTCGTCTACGGACGAATACACGGCGACTATAAGGGCCACGAGGTATCCCTCACGGTGACAAGCGACTACAACAGCGACAGGGGGCTAATGGGCTTCGTGCTCTCAGACGTATTCATGCAGTCAGCAGTCGGAGTAGTGGAAGGCATCGAGAACTACACCGTGTTAAAGCTGAAACACAACAAAGCAGTTGATGAACCATACAGCGTAGACAAACGAACCTTCGTAGATAAAGAGGTCATCGCGTATTTCCCACCAGTAGGAGGACCAGAGGGACTACCACGCATATCCGTGATCTCGCTGAGGGAACAATTGGACCGACTTGTCCAGATAGCAGACGAGTTATAACCCAAATTTTCAGAAAGAAACAGTTCACAGAATTACATTAGATATGCATAGGGGGGAGGGGGGTCACCCAGTCCCAGTCAAAATAGGGTTGTATAGTCAAAAAACAGCCCCAGAACGGCTTCTTTTCGATCTAAATAATGACAAAAAGCGCTATGGTAACGGACAAAAACAGTGCACAAACACGGATTGGTAAGAGAATTAAGATGGCGAGCCCGGGGGGATTTGAACCCTCGACCCCAGCCTTAGGAGGGCTGTGCTCTATCCGTGCTGAGCTACGGACTCGCGCGCCTTCTTGTACGTGTCTTCTGATTTAAAAATACTCCTCAGAGTTAGTCAGCTTATAAACCATGAACATAAATGGAGATTGTTTTCAACTCCTGAGAAATTTCATAACCCGCATGGTACAAAAAAGAGGAAATAATCATGTTGCATTGATTCCCACGAATCAACAAATTCATTGTCTCACATCAATGCGATGATATTGGTATGAATGAGTCAAAAACCTATTAAAGAGACCGAAAAACCGACATAATATTGAGCCCAGCATGAAACCGAACCATAATATAGAATCTAAACACCATATAGATTGCCCAAGTGGGAGCGGGAAACCGGCTCAAGAAGCGAAAAGCCGAAGACCGCTGAACGAAGAAGATGGGCTTCAAGCGATTCACCGGGCTAGGGCTCGATGAAAACCGACATCTTCAAGTAAGAACACTTGGGCACTTTGCATTTTGGAGAAATTTTACACCAAAAAAGGGGATTATAGGAGCTTTTTCTGAACCGATAAGAGCCGATCAATCTCATCATACGTGTTGAAGAAGTGACAGGAAACCCTG
>CAYTVK010000270.1:0-3193 GCA_964441725.1 uncultured Candidatus Bathyarchaeia archaeon
AAACTCACAGTACTTAGAACTGAAGAAACTATTACACAGCTGAATTCTCAACTTCAATCTCAAAGTCGATGCATTCTCCGACAGATATGGGCTCAAAATCACTAACAACCATAACAAAACACTGAATATTTACATTAATAACGTTTCAGAGAGAAACTTCGTTTAAAGTGATCAGAAAGGTGTAGGAAACCTCAGTAAAAGCATAACCTAGTTTAACTGTAAATAAAATTTGTATGAATAATCAAGGCGGTGTGTACGACTTTGGCTATGGCCAATAATGCAGGTTCTTCATATAGGCGAAGATTATAGGAAGGATATCCGTGAAAATCTACCGGAGGGCGTTAGAGGAGGCTAGCTGGATGGCCACGGAAAACTAAGATATATTTCACGGTTTTTCTGGATCTGCTTTACGTAGTACTGAGTTGGTAGGCTAGGGTCTGGGTTATTGGGTTCAGGTCAGCTACGTTGGGTACTTTATGAAGAAGTCGAATACGGGGTTATTTTTATGGTTTTACTCAGGCGTTTTGGTGAGATTGTTGCTTGGGTGATTTTGTTATCGTTTGATAAAGCGGTATGCTTTTGATGGTTTTATTGTCTGTGTAATGTTTCTTGTATGTCTGCATTCGGGGTAGTTTGAGCATCCCCCGAATTTGCCACGTGTGCCGGTTCTTAGGGCCTCGTATCCTTCCCTGCAGTCGGGGCATTTTCTGGCTTGGTGGCCGCGTTGGGTGCAGATGTAGTTTAGGTCTTTCTTCAGCATGCTTCTATTATTGATTTTATAATTTTCTTTGTTGTTTCTGGTCCATCGACTTCCACGCATGAGATTCCCATATCTAAAACGGGTCTGTCGTTTCCTTCTGGGTATAATGCGTCTCCAATGAAGATAATACCTTGAGGTTGGATTTTTAAGAGTTCCATAATTTTTTTTATTCCAAATGCTTTATCGACACCTTTCTTAGTGATATCGATAGATGTTGTTCCACCTAATCTTACTTCAAACTCTGGGATAGCGTGGTCAAGGATATTCTTTATAACTTGGCGCTTTTTTTGATCTGGATCCCATTTGCTTTTTATTTCAAGAGGTGCGTTTTGGCCCATGGCGCTAAATGTAATTTGAGTTTTTCGGTCCTCTATCATTGGTCCATATGTTTTTTCTGGGTTATGACCGTATTGGGATAGCGCGGATTTTAATGAGTTGATTATTTTCTCTTTTTCCTGCTCAGATAATGATAGTTCAAAGATTGGTTTCCATTCATTATTTTTGTAGGTTAACATTCTACTGCCACATGTGGGAAGTAGATAGAGGTTCTCATTTGCTGAATTGAAAAAAGTGAGTACCTGTTTGGAAAACTGTTTATAAGAGGCTCCACTGATTATTGCTACTTTCTTATTGCTTAACAATTGCTCTAATAGACTGCCCATTTCAGGAGAAACATTAGTTTTACTTTCTGCTAGTACACCATCTAAATCAAATACAACTATTTCTATTGATTGCGATTTTTTTTTGGTTATTTTTTGAATTGGTTTATAATTCATATTATATCATTTTACATGCAAAAGAGTAGGTATTTATTTTTTCTCTGGAGTCATTTGGAAATAGTTTTGGAACGAATTTGGAACTGCGTTTTGATTTCTTTTACTCCTTTTAGGTTTCTATCTATGTGCTGATTTGACCATATATTCGAGAAATTATCTTTTCATTATAAATGCATGGAGAGAGTTCAGGAATCGTTTCGTGGGTTCAACCATAATTATAATCTGTCCAATGGCATCTATGACATCCAGATGGAAGATTCCTACCATAAGTGAACCAAGCATACCCACATAAATTACATCGAATAAAATATGACTCACCTTTCAGGTATCTAGGCGGAAGATCACTTTCTGCTAACGCCTTTTCCCAAAGTCTTTGATTTGATATTTTAGTTAGTTTAGAATTGTATTGATAAAACCACCAACAAATAAGAACAAAACCAGTTAATCCCCCATAATTTAACAAAGTTTCTTGATTCTAAATTTCTATTGTCTCTTTGAAGAGAAGAGTAATCCGATTCCAAATCGTCTTTTGCTTCAATCAACTCATCCAGCTGATTCGTAACGCTTTGTAATGAACCAGTTTGAGTTTCTAACGTCTCAGATACACGATTATAATCATTAACCGTCGGAGACCATACCATATACAAAGCCCCTGCACCAAGGATTACCCCAAGAAAAAGACCAATCATAACTCCAGAAGATTCACTCATCTTATCAACTTCACCTGTAAGAAATAGATAAAACTAATCTATTATATTGACTTTGTGTGGGTGTGTAATAGGTATATGTGTAGATGTAGGCGAGAATGGGGTGTCTTGTTCTATGAGTGCTATTGTGCCGTGTTTGAGTTCTCCTCCGCTGAAGCCCTCGGCGTGGATGATGCTTACTTCCTTGATTTTGAGGGCTGGTCATTTGGTCCAGTTACTGCTACTTATAATATATACAAACGTATTTAATGAATAGCTATTTTTTTCTATTTATCCTTTTAAGGCTAATATGCTTAGTCTTATAAATGGGTTATAACTCTCATATGAGATTTGATGCGTTATGCAGATGTATGAACATAAGTCGAAAACATGCGAGTCTACGTTCCTACAAAAAGATCTAAGTTATCCCTTGAAGAATATGGAGTAAAATATGAAATGACAAAAAAGATCGTTTGCCGTTGTCATGATGTAACTGAGTCCGACATCAGATCCGCCATTGAGGCGGGATACGACGACTTAGAGACGTTGAAAAGGATCACTGGCGTGACAACTGGGCAATGTCAAGGAAAAACATGCTTATTCATAACGATGGATATTCTCAGAGAAATGACGGGAAAACCCGTTGACCAGACGACAAAAATTAGATCTCCCATAGATCCTGTGACCCTCGGAAGCTTAATGGAAAAGAAAAAGGAGGTAGGTGAATGAGTTCAATGATTGATTGGAGAATATACGAACACCCAATCTTGGAGTTCAACCGAGGTAAAGAGATCACTATATACCTCGATGGAAAACCTATGAAGGCATTCGATACCGAAACAGTAGCTGCAGCACTCTACTCAAATGGGCTCAGAGAGTTTAGCAGGAGTATTAAGTACCGTAGACCGAGAGGATTTTTCTGCGCAATAGGCCGATGCTCAGCCTGTATGATGGAGGTAGATGGGGTGCCT
>CAYTVK010000271.1:0-3191 GCA_964441725.1 uncultured Candidatus Bathyarchaeia archaeon
CTCGGAGAGACTGAGCCAGAGAGATTGCAGCCGGGTAAGTTCGCGATGGTTGATGACGAGAAGGTGCTCTGCTGGCTGGATGTGAAACAGGGGCAGCATACCAAGATAGGGTTAGACAGCAAGAACCTGCTGCTTTATGTCGAGGGAAACAAAGAGACCAACAGCCTGTACCTAGAGAACGCACTCAAGGAGATGTGCGAACTCATCACAAAGTACGCAGGCGGAACCTACCGGCTACTAAACCCCGTTGATATATCAGCGCTGAACCTTAAGGTCGCTAAGGTCACGGAGATCAAGGATCATCCGGGGGCGGACAAGCTCTACATATTGAAGATCGATTTGGGTGATGAGCAGAGGCAGCTATGCGCTGGACTCAAACCATACTATCCTGACCCCAACGACCTGTTAGGCAAGAACCTCGTAGTGGTGACAAACCTTGAACCAGCCATGCTCAGGGGAGAGAAGAGTGAGGGGATGCTGCTGGCGGGGGATGACGGAGTTCACGTCGGTATACTGAGCCCCCAGAAGAGCAAACCCGGTGATCAAGTGTACGTCGAAGGCGTCGCCGAGTACAAGACGGATAAGATCATCTTCAATGACTTCATGAAGTATACGTTGGAGGCAAAGGAGGGTAAGGCTTACCTGCAGGGCAAGCAGCTTAAGACAAGCTCTGAAGATGTGAAGCTAGAGAGAGTTACTGATGGAAGGATAAGGTAGTTAGAGGACTTTTTCCTCTACCTCGCCTATGGATTTGTCGAGCAGTCTTACTATTTCATCGATCTCTTTTTTCGTGACCACCAGCGGTGGAGCTACCTGTATATGATCGCCTTTCACACCATCCACCGTGCCCATTCCGGGGTATACCAGTAATCCATTCTCGTAGCATTGTTCAACCACCCTGCCATTGAAGCCTGTTGATGGGTCAAACGGTTCCTTGGTTTCCTTGTTTTTAACGAACTCGATCCCAGCGAATATCCCCCTACCCCTGATGTCTCCCACGCTGGGGTGATCATAGAGAGGCTGCAGTTTCTTATGCAGATATTCTCCGTTAACCCGTGACAGCTCAACGAGGTTATGCTCAGTCATATAATTCAGTACAGCCAAGCCAGCTGCACAGACAACAGGGTGGCTACCATATGTGTGACCGTGAGCGAAGGGCTCACCAAAAGCGTTGAATACCTTATCGCTTGCTATCGTGGCTCCAAGAGGCAGATATCCCCCTGCGAGCCCCTTGGCTGTGGCTATGATGTCAGGTATTGTGTCCCAGTGGTCAATACCCCACATCTTACCCGTCCTACCAAGCCCAGTCATGACCTCATCAGAGATGAATAAGACACCGTGGTCATCACATATCTCACGTATTAGCTGGAAATAACCCGGCGCAGCAGGCACAGTGCCCAGTGTAGCGCCTACAACTGGCTCAGCGATGAAGGCGGAAACATACTCTGGGCCAGTTGCCTTGATCTGCATATCAAGAGCACGTGCGCACTCCAAGTCGCATGAGTCGCAGGTCTTCCCAAACCAACAGCGATAACAATAAGCAGGGGGAATATGCGGGAAATCCAGAAGCATGGGTACAAACCGTTTCCTTCGAGCAATGTTGCCAGAAATACTCAAAGCGCCGAGGGTGTTCCCGTGGTAGCTCTGCCACCTTGCTATGATCTTGCTTCGCTTGGGCTCACCGTTTTGAAGATGATACTGACGAGCCATCTTAGCAGCAGACTCCGTTGCCTCTGAGCCACCGCTGCAGAAGAAGACGTAGTTCAGCGTCTCAGGTGTTAATGTAGCCAGCTTGTCAGCGCAGTCCTTCACAGACCTCGTAGTGAAGTGGCCACTGTGGACATAGCTGACCTCATCCATCTGTTTCTTCACTGCGTCAGTGACTTCCTTGACGCCGTGACCGATGTTGACGCAGATAGGCCCAGCGCTGCCATCTATGAAACGTTTCCCCTTATTGGACCAGAGGTAGATTCCCTCTCCCTTAACCATCTCATGGAGTTCGGTTGCTCCACGTGAAAAAATGTGTTTACCAGACATGATTTAGAATGGGGCTAAGATAACTTAACGGTAACGACTCCGAAAATGAGAAACGTACAGGATGCGTTGTTTCTCCTATGATTGATGAAGTAGAGAAGGTTGCGTGCGTCGGTTCCGGCCTCGTGGGGCAGAGCTGGGCGGCGCTGTACACGTTAAATGGATACGAGGTAGCTTTGCAGGACTTATCAGAAGATAGGCTGACTGAGGCTGTCCGACGGATATCCCACCATATCGATGTCCTTGTGGACGCGGGACTGGGTTCAGACCCTGAGAAAGCCAAGAAACGGCTAACCATAACCACCAGTCTAGAGAATGCGCTTGATGGCGTGGATTTTGTCACCGAGTCTGTGTTTGAGAGCCTTGATGTAAAGTGCCCGCTCTTCGCAGAGATGGATGAAATTGCTTCAAAGAAAGTGATCCTAGCAAGCAGCACATCGGGTTTCATGATGAGTGAGATCAGTCGCGACATGAAGAGGCACCCAGAGAGGGCGATAGTGGCTCATCCATGGAACCCTGTGCATCTGGTCCCCCTTGTCGAGTTGAGTCCAAGCCCAAAGACCAGCAAAGAGACCGTTGACATCGCATACAAGCTGATGGAAGACATTGGACGCGTCCCCGTAGTGCTAAAGAAGGAGGCTCCTGGTTTCATCGGTAACAGGATATCGGCAGCCCTCTGGAGGGAAGCCCTCAACATCGTGGATAAGGGAATAGCCAGCGTCGAGGACGTGGATAAGGCGATCATGGCTGGGCCGGGTATAAGGTGGGCGATCATGGGACCTTATCTGGTCTATCATCTTGGAGGAGGCAAAGGTGGAATCAAGTACCTGATGGATCACATCGGCGTCAAGAAACAGGAGTGGCTCAAAGATATGGCTCAGTGGACTGAGTTCCCCGAGTCTGTTAACGCGAAAGCCGTGGAGGGCGTCGATGAGATGGTTGGCGATGTTTCTCTTGAGGGGCTTGAGGCGTGGAGGGACCAGTACTTGATTGCTCTTAACAAGCTAATCTGGAGCGGTGAGCGTAAAATCTACTAATCTTCTCTTCTGTGGGGAAAAAATCAAGTCCCACTGCGACAGTATTCCATGTATGAAGGTTCTATCTGAGGGAAAAGGTGAGCTACATGCATGGATGCACCCCGATGAAGCCCGTAAATG
>CAYTVK010000272.1:0-3187 GCA_964441725.1 uncultured Candidatus Bathyarchaeia archaeon
GCTCCCCATACTCGTTTGAAGAGCCTCATGAAGTTTAGTCCCAGCATTTTCTTGATCTCCTGATCACTGTAGCCTCTTGCTACGAGACCCATGGTGAAGTTGGGCATGTTCTCCATGTAGCCGTAGCCCCATGCCTTGTCCATTGGTGTGAAGTAGTCTACGTCTATGCGCTCAGGGTGCTTGTATATGAAAGCTGAACGAGTGATGGTGTTAGGGAACTCTAGATCAGAACCGAAGCCGACATTATCCACACCCACGATGTCAACGGTCTCATCAAGCTGATCCATCGTATCATCAGTCAAGGTACTCTTACCAGCCTTCTTGGCGAAGAAGGGAGTAACGCCGATAACGCCACCCTTCTCGACACATGCCTGCATCATAGCATCTGGCTTACCACGCTGCTTGCTATACGCCACGAAGCTACCCCAGAGGCTCGTTGATCTGTTAGCCCACTCCGCGTATCCTCCGGGTTGCTCCGGTGCGCTGCGTCTTGGTATGATGTGTGTGAAGCTAACTGGGTCCTTGCTCTGCTCTATGGCGTCCCAGCATGTCTGGTCTCCAGTGTGGCTGAGGTCTATGAGTATGCCAAGCTTGTTCATGCGCTCTACCACTGCTTCACCGAACCAACTCAATCCGCTGTCTTTCTTTTCACGGCACCCGTCGCCTACCTCGTTCTTCCAGTTGTAGGTGAGCTGCATCGCCCTGAGTCCATGATCGTATGCAACGTCGAGAAAGTCCACGTTTCTTTCGAGGAACATGCTGTCCTGTGGACCATACATGATGCCATGCTTGCCTTCTTTCTTGGCGCGTTCAATGTCACTGGCTTTCTTAACGACGACGACCCTGTCCTCGTTTCTCTTAGCCCAGTGATTGTGCTCTATGATCTCGGCTAGTGCCTCGGCGAATCTACGCTGCATGCCAACTGTGAGGTTGCTTGCGGTAAGTCCTCCGGCAAGTACATCGTCCAGCCACATGTTCTCGGAGACATAGTCGATGACGCTGACTATGCTGCTGTCGATTACGATGCTCTCTTTGTGGAGTGCGAGTGCGTGTTCTTTCTCGTCTTTGCTCAGGTCAAGATAGCTTCTGCCCATAAATATCTCAGATAGCAAGGTATTAGAGGTATAAAAAATGGAGTAATTGACATCATATCGTTTGGTGATGATAATTTATGTTATTACGAAGAATCTCGTGGGGCTTTCTGGGAAGAATTAAATATACAGTATTACGAATAATAAAGAACGTAATACTGGTGTTTGTATGAACTTCGTTGAAGAACCGAAAAAGCGGACCCTAGACAAAGAGCTCGAAGAAACAGCGATACAGTTTCACGGACATGATGGTCTCTTTATGACCATAGGACTCAGGATGGGGTTGACGGCGTTGAAGATGCTTGACTGCAAGGGCTGGTTTGATCTTAGCTGCGAGGTTAAACTGAATTGGAGTCCACCTGATTCCTGTGTGATCGATGGAATACAAAGCAGCACAGGGTGTACCATGGGGAAGAAGAACATCACGGTAATTGAGCAACCAGGTGTTGAAGCTGTGTTTCGATCAAAGGAAAAGACTCTCAAAATAAGCCTCAAACCAGAGATAATCGAGAAGATCAAAAGCAACATGACAGAGGAAGATATTCCTCACGCTATGATTGAAGAGATTGAAATGGCTGATATCAGGGATATCTGTGATATAGATCTCATCAAATAGAAAAATATCATTTTTCTTGTTCTTGCATTATTTTTTGTTTCATAGATTTTACATGGTCTGTCTCAGGTAACTTCTCCAGAACACTAAGCGCTGATTCGTAGTACGCTAGTTTCGTGTCTCTATCCTGCGTAGAATAGCTTTCTGCTACTGTGATAAGGTTGTTAGCGTGTATGTTGAGCATATTTTCATCATAGTTGATTGTATCTACGTGAAGTTTCTGCAGCGATTCTATGTAGCCGAGATTTTACCTGATGAGTCTGGTGTTGCTCATCGCTGGATCATGCCCTGAGACGACTTGAAGCGGGCTGTATTCTAGGTATCCCTGCAGTGAATCCATGTATTCTTCAAAGTTCGCATCATTAAGATACGGAAACGGGTGTTCAATGTTGTCCCCAACGAAAACAGTGCGGTCATGAGCGTCGAAGAGCGAGGATGAGTCGCGTGTATGACCCGGTGTATGGTATAATCGTATCCCGTCTTTTGGGAACACCAATTCATCGCTGAATAACAGGTTGGGCTTGACTATCTTCACTGTTCCTTGTTTGTGAGCCCTGAATCGTTCAAGATCGACAGCGGCTTGGTCGTGGATTCTCTCATAGCAGTACCTGTGAGCAATTATTGTTGCATCTTTGAAGGCCCCGTTTCCCCAAATATGATCATAGTCCCCGTGACTCAGAAAAACAATAACAGGCTTATCTATCCCAATCTCTCTCAGAGTGTTCAATACATCCTTCATAGGTTCGATTCCGAGATAGGTATCACATATGAAGAGATGCTCATCGGCGTCTACCGCAAATACGTTCACCCTGTAGGGATCAGTAAACGTGAAAAGGTATCCTCTGCTTCCCACCCTAGTGTAATCCATAAAATAAATTGGGTTATTCAACGTGTTGAAGATTGGGGTCACTGCTCCCTGAAGCACTGCTTCTGCTCTTCCTTTGCCTTCTCCAACAGCTCAGGCTTGGTGACTAAATCAATCGCTGTGAAAGCCAATCCCTTGGCTCCTAGTAACATCACCTCATTCGCCATAGGTGTACCTGTGGCCTTTGTTCCATCTGGACTGTGAAGCACAACATCATCACCGATGTTGATGTAGGCGCTCAGAGCCGGGACCTCCTGACTGACGTTACCGAAGTCCGTGGAGCCTCCTCCTTGCTTTGGTTCATTTTCCACGGGATAATCCACTCCGAGGCACAGCATGTTATCCCTGAAGATGTCGCTGAGCGTCTTGTTTGGTAACTTGTTGGCGTATGTGTTGGCTACCTGCGTGATCTTGCTCTTTGCTCCTGTCTGGAGTTCTGCTCCTTTCACTATGTTCTTCACCTTGGTGTAGGTCTCTTCAAGCATGGGCATGGTGGGTGCTCTGACGTACAGGTGAGCTGATGCGTAGTCTGGGATGATGTTAGGGGCGTCTCCGCCGTGTTTTATGATGCCGTGAATCCTGATATCCTTGTTTAGGTGCTGACGGAGGGCGTTGATG
>CAYTVK010000273.1:0-3165 GCA_964441725.1 uncultured Candidatus Bathyarchaeia archaeon
AAAAGCGCTGTGCCGAACCCCATTGCGAAAGCCGTGTTACCCAGCGGGCTCACCCGCTTCTCCCTGAACAGAATCTTACCAGCCACCATATATCCCGCCCAGCCAAGCCCTGATACCAATGTAATTATGACGCCTGTTATCGTGTAGCCGCTCAGCTTGTCGCTGAAGAAGAGTACTGCCCCGGCTAGAACAAGCACCATACCGGCAATCTGATCTCTATCAGGCAACTCCCCCGTGAACAAGACGTTTAACACCATTACGATCAGGGGAGTGAAATTCAGTATCAGCGTCACTGTGACAGCTGGAAGATAACTGAGCCCCACACACTGCAACCCCTGAGCAACAGTGTAGCCAAGGAACCCCAGCACAGCGAGTTTCCACCACGCATCGCCAGCGACTCTGGTATGTTCGCCGCGATTCAAGGCGATGGGCAAAAGCACGAGGGACGCTATAAGATACCTTAACCCCACGAGGGTCAGTGGCTGAATATCCGCTAAACCGAACTTAGTCAATATGTAGGATGAGGACCAGAGAAAGGTAACCAGCAGCGCTTCAAGAATAGCCTGAACCTTAGGTGATGCACCTATCCCCATAACTTGGGTATATTCAGGGTCTATAAAACCGCCATGGTCCCGTAGTTTCTGGTTAAAGTTAAAACCATTAAACCCCCAATGAAAAAGCATGAACGTAGAAGAAAGAATCAAAGAACTAGGCATCAAACTACCCGAGGCACCCGGCTACAAGGGCAACTATATAGGAGCCAAATGGGCGGGAAACATCGCCTTCAGCTGCGGCCAAGGGCCATTCAAATCCACAAAACCGGGGATGGTGGGAAAAGATCTGACCATCGAGGAAGCCTATCAAGGCGCACGCGAGGTAGGCATGAACTGTCTAGCACAGTTCAAGGCCCAGCTTGGAAGCCTCAACAGGATAAAACAGGTGCTGCAGGTTGTGGGCTTCGTGAACAGCGAGGTGGGCTTCATGGATCAGCCAAAGGTACTCAATGGCATGACCGATTTATTGATCGAGATATTCGGTGACTATGAGGGGCGTCCAGCCCGAGCTGCTTTGCCAGTACATCATCCGGGGTGGATATGCTGTGAGGCGTGGATGGTCGTCGAGCTCTACCCCGAGGATTAAATTTTCTCTAGTTTAGAGCTGGTATCCACCCATATTTCCATTCTTTGTTTAGGCACTCAGTCCAGCCTAGGAATTCCCCTAGGTACTGAACTATCTCACCGGGTTCTACTGTGTGCTCTATGCTATTGTAGGGCTGATTGAAGACAGCGTATTCCCCGCTGATGTTTATATGTGTCTCTGGCACCCACGCCTCCATTCCGTTGAGGTCCTTGCACCAGAACCATCCCTTCATCTCTGGGTCCTCGCGTCCAACGGACACCCTGTCGCCTCTCATCGCCAGTAAAGCGTCTGGGAAGCTCGCCTTATAGAGCTCGATTACCTTGTAGAGTGGTCGCATATTCTGTGTTCAGACTAGGAAATATTAATCGTGGACGGTTATGAAGACGAGACGCTTCTGTGTAAGTGGTAAATGTTTTCACCCATGCATGCACTGATAGGTTATGAGTAGACTTAATGGAAAAGTAGCATTGATCACTGGCAGCGCCTCGGGCATCGGGGAGGCCACTGCGAGATTATTCGCAGCTGAGGGAGCAAAAGTGGTCATGGCTGATATTCAGGACCAACGAGGAGAGAAGATAGCCGAGGAGATAGGCGCGGATTATATTCACGTTGATGTAAGCAAGGAATCCGATGTCAGACAAGCGGTAGATTATACGGTTGAGAAATATGGACGCCTTGATTGCTTGTTTAACAACGCTGGAATAGCAGGGGCAGTGGGGCCACTGGACGCCGTGACAGTTGAGATGTTTGACAGAACCATCGCGGTGAACCTCAGAGGAGTCTTCCTCGGCACCAAGTACGCTGCAAAGGTTATGCGCAAACAGGGCTCAGGTAGCATAATAAACACCTCAAGCACAGCGGCTATCCGCACTGGGTACGGCAACCACATCTACAGCGCATCAAAGGCAGGGGTTCTACAGTTCACGAAATCAGTTGCAATGGAGTTGGGGGAATCCAACATCAGGGTCAACTGCGTATTACCAGGCTTCATACCAACCCCTATGATCGCTTTGGCCCGTGGCGTACCCGTTGATGAGGCAGACTCAAAGCTCCCGGCCATCGAGGAAGCCTTCAGGACAGCTCAGCCCATCAGGCGATCAGGTTCAACGATGGATATAGCAAAAGCAGCGCTGTGGCTCGCCTCTGATGATAGCAGCTTCGTCACCGGTCAGGCGATAGCTGTTGATGGCGGCGTAACAGGTGGCAGGATGTGGAGCGACTACATGCAGGCCATTGAGGGGCTTGAGAAGAAACTAGGCCTCTAGCCTGCTCTCCAAGTCGCTTAGCTCCATCTCAGCTTCTTCGATGACTTTTTTTAGCTTTCCTTTTCTCCACTGTATTCTCGCGTTCATGAAGTCAGTTGGGTCCTCATGTTCGTTGTACTGGGGTATATTTTTCTCTTTGAATTCCCGCTGGAAGAGGTTACCGTAATCTGGTAGTCTTGTATCATCATTAATTGCCTCAACTATATGGCTCCGACACTCCGTGCATTTCTCGATGTGCTCAATGATGTTAAGCTCAGCCTCGCTCTCCACGATGAACCTCATATACTGGCCCTGCAGCTTCAGCAAGTTGACCTTATCGCAACTATCCATGATAAACCGAGACAGGCTCTGACATATCTACCTATGCCATTGCGATGACATAAAGCAGCGCCATGAGCCTGATGTTCAGCACTACTAACAGGAGCGTGTTGAATGCATACCTGTCATCCATGTTCTGCAGTACCTCATAGTCGCGGTAGAGGTGAATCAACGCCGATGTAGCGAGAATGATCCTCAGCACAGGGATCAGTTCAAGGCCAGACGCTATTAGTATTGAACCCACAATCACGTCGATGATTATGTACGCTCTGTTCATGGGGTTCAGCCATGGGGACCCATTCATGTTCATAAACGTGAAGAGAACGGTGCTCTCCCCGGCTATCAACAGTCCAGCCGCCAGCTGAATATAATCCATAGAACACAGTAAGGGCACCCCAGTATAACTCTCTTATTTCAAAACAGAGCTTGACAAAAGCCAGTG
>CAYTVK010000274.1:0-3156 GCA_964441725.1 uncultured Candidatus Bathyarchaeia archaeon
ATTTCTCAAAGATCCACACAGCCTTCTCTGAAACCTATGCAGTGAACATTGAGGCCGCGCCCCCCGTCTCCCAGCCAGCAGTGACAGGTATAAGTTATCTAGTATTGATTGGAGCACTGATTCCAATATCTCTGTATCTTTACTGGAGAAGAAATAGGCTTAAGGTCTACAGATTCAGCGAGATGAATGCCTAATCATGTTTCCCAAGTCGGGCCTTTACTATCATCCTCTTTAACTCATCTATAGAGTTACCAGGATCTATCTTCTTAGGGCACACAGATTGACACGCAAACACCTGATGACACCTCCAAACCCCCGATGTGCCGCTGTCTCCCCTGATGAGCCGCAGCTCCTTTAACCCATCACGTTCACGTGAGTCGACCGAGAAGCGGTAGAGTTGGTTGAGAGACGCTGGCCCAAGGTAATATGGCTGTGAGCCAGCTATGGGACACGCCGAGGTACATGAGCCACACCAGATACAATCTGAGGCAGACCTGTATTTTTCAAATTCATCTGGAGGAACGACGGGTATCTCATCACCTGTCTCTGGGACGAGGTATGGCATGGCTGCGTTCATCTTGTCCAGAAAAGGATCGATGTCCACGACAAGGTCCTTTATGACCTTGAAGTGATTCAGTGGATCTACCCTGATGGATTTGTAGTCTTCTGCCTGTGTCTCGCATGCTAGCCTCTGGGAGCCGTTTATCATCACGGCACAGGAACCGCATGCCTTGAAACGACAGTTATACCTCAGGCTGAGACTGGGGTCAAGCTCCTCGATTATATGAATTAACCCATCTAACACAGTCATCCCACGTCTCACAGGGACCTCATACAGGATGTAATATGGCTTCTCGTCGCTGGATGGATCATACCTGTACACCGTAAAGTCTTTCGTCGCCACTAGTATTCCCTCTCCTTGACGGGCCAGTTGGTTATAGTAACTGGGAGATAGCTCAACCGGGGGGTCTCCTCGGTCTTGTACGCCAAGGTGTGTTTCAGCCACTCCACATCATCCCGTTTAGGATAGTCTAGACGGTAGTGGCTTCCCCTGCTCTCGGTCCTTTTATAGGCGCTGTATGCAGCAACGAGGGCTACGTCCAGTATGTCTCCGAGGATGTAGGCGTCAACAAGCTCCCTCGGGAAAATCTCTGAACCTGCGCCTATACTCATCTCTGTATATTCTCTTTGAAGCTGCTGTATCTTCTCGACGGCGGATTCCAGTCGCTTCTCGTCCCGGTATATCCCTACGTTATCCCACATGGTCTTCTGCAGTTCTTTCCTTATGGTGTACTGGTTTCTACCAGCCTTCGCATGATGCAGCTGGCTTATTCTATCATTCACGGAATCCAGATCATCTTTAAGCGCGTCCTCTGAGAATTCACCTTCACCGGTCTCCTCAGTGGCAGCTGCCCCAGACCTTGCACCGAAAACCACGCAATCTAGGAGACTGTTTCCACCCAGCCTATTGGCACCGTGTACACTGACACACGCGCATTCACCGCAGGCGTACAGCCCTTTGATCTCGGTTCTCCCCCATTTATCCGTCTTAATCCCACCCATAGTATAGTGCTGACCCGGCTGCACTGGTATAGGCTCATGTATGGCGTCTACGCCGGCGAAGCTCTTGGCGATGTCAAGTATCTGAGGGAGTTTGGTCTTGATGGCTTCCTCTCCGAGGTGGGTGATGTCAAGGTGAACGTACTCACCCTCTATGCCTCGGCCTTCCAGTATCTCGGTGGTTATCGCTCTGGCTACAAGGTCTCGGGGGGCAAGCTCCATGAGGTCTGGGGCGTAGTTCTTCATGAATCGTTCTCCTATGTTATTCAGTAATATTCCTCCCTCGCCTCTGGCTCCCTCCGTGATCAATATGTTGGTGCCCATCAAAGTTGTAGGGTGAAACTGGATGAATTCCAAGTCCATGATAGACGCCCCTATGTTGTAGGCTAGAGCCATACCATACCCAGTGCTCTGGTGACTGTTCGTGGTCTTTAAGTAGATTCGACCCGCCCCACCAGAGGCGAGAATAATTGCGTTTGCGCCGAATGGGGCTACTGTACCATGCTGCAGGTCTATAGCGATCAATCCCTTAATCTCTGAGCCAGTTTTAACCAGTCTTAACGCCATCCACTCATTATAGAAGTGTACACCTAGTCTCAGCGCCTGCTGGTAGACAGTGTGCATAATAGCGTGTCCTGTCTTATCCGCTGCGTAGCATGTTCTGCGGTGATGACTGCCCCCAAATGGCCTCTGCGCTATGAACCCATCAGGTAGCCTGCTAAAAGGGCAACCCCATTTATCAAGCTCATACACCCTTGTAACGGCGTCAACACAGTAATCGTATACGGCGTCTTGATCAGCCAGATAGTCGCTGCCCTTGATGGTGTCAAAGGCGTGTTTCTCGATGGTGTCGTCGCGGTCAACGTTCTTGAGAGCCGCGTTTATGCCTCCCTGCGCAGCGACTGAGTGAGACCTCACAGGGTACATCATGCTCAGCACAGCCACGTCTCTACCTCTTCTCTTAGCCTCTATGGCTGCCCTGAGACCAGCTATCCCTCCACCTATCACTATGATGTCGTGGTGCCTCATCTCACAACCCCACGTATATGAGCCACCAGGCGAGAGAGGCAATGGATAACCCTAACACCGCCCAGAATAGCCTATCAGCCTGCTCAGCCGCCATCCCCCATGTCTCTATCGCCACGACCCTTAACCCGTTCAACCCATGATACGCCACGAGAACGAGTAAGAGATCGACTGCCACCAGTCTCCCACCCGGCGTGATGAAGCCGAATTGGTTACGCAGTATATGTAATCCCAAGACTATTACGGTTAGTAGAGCCGTTAACCTGTGGAGAATCCACGCCCACATGCTCACGCCTCGTTTTCTTGTGAAATTCACCCAGTCAACCACGCCATGGGGCTTTATGTTGGGGTCTCTAGGTTCAACTGGTTCAAACTCATCCTCACTAGAACCCAAGTTTAATCATAGATGACTTTTTATCCACTGTATTAAAAGCTGATGAAAATTGAATTCACCCTAGTTTACCATTGCAATACTAGATTTCTCTGTTTTAATACGGTGCATGTCTCTGATTTGAATTGATGTTAAAAAAGATGCTGGTGGGGCTGAAGCTCCAGATTAAACTTGGATAA
>CAYTVK010000275.1:0-3154 GCA_964441725.1 uncultured Candidatus Bathyarchaeia archaeon
AACTGCACGCTCTTTGTCTCGCCGTCTGTGTCCGTTGAGTCAACAACTATTGTGACTCCGGTGGTGAATTGACCGGTATTAGGCGAGGTGACTGTGGAAACAGCTGGATCATTCATATCCAATCTAGCTTCATATACATCAATTCTCCCTGACCCGTATAGATTATCTTTTCCCACGGCTCCAAGATCAACTGCGGTATCTTCTAGAGAAGATCGGAGCTGCACAACAGTGAGGAATTTCTGCTGGAGAAGCAGAGCCGCTGCACCCGATACATGTGGCGCAGATGCACTGGTTCCGTAAAATGGGTTGAATACCGAGTTAGTTACTCCACTTGGCGCAGTGACATCGGGCTTTGTTCTACCATCATTGGTGGGACCCTGCGAGCTATAAGAGTGAAGAATATCGCTTGACCAATCCGTTGCTCCTACTCCAAATGCACCATATGCGTCGCATGGCACTGTTACACTACCGGTTTCAACGTTAAAGTCAGCGAAGACCTGATTTGGCGAGAACAACTCGAGACTGTGACTGCTTGTTGTAGAGTAATCGCCTATTGCAGCTAAATAGTATCCAGTGTATGTAGCTGTGAAGCTAATGGATTCCACTGGGTTGTAACCCGCTGTTTGGTCATTGATAGACTGAGCCAGTGGGTTGAATCCATCATCCAGTAGAAAAAGATCGTAATCTTCTGTTGTAGGCCATGAGGCGTCCCAATTCAAGAATAGTTCAATCAAATCCCCAGATGTAGCGTAGAGCGGTATAACGTCAACTCCTACATCAAAATCGTGCCAACCATTTGAGTTAGCGTCTGCAAAATCACCTTCATAGTGATTTTGGGCGAAGTTACCTGAGGAAACTACAAACAAAATCCCGTTATCACTTGCTTCATCTACTTTTTCACATATGAAGCCTGTTCCATCACCCGGTGAGGCGTTCAAGATTCCCATCGAGAACGAGATAACGTTCACACCTTGCGCTATTAAATAGTCTATTGCGTCCATCAAGTCCAATCCATTATCGAAGTTTACCAAATATAGCTCAGCATCAGGCGCCACATCGTGCACGATCTCAGCGCAAGCTGTGCCATGGTCGCTATCGCTCTCTATGCCTCCCCCAGAGAAGGACATAACTGTAACACTACTTGGTAGCTCTGTTCCAAGAAGTGCCTGATATCCTTGAAAACCACCGTCAAGAATAGCGACCTTTACTCCATCCCCTGTGTATGGGACCGCTTGCAGGGTGTCTGCTCCTATTGTTGAGTCTCCCTCCGAGATAACATCCGGATATGGTTTATAGGGTCTCCTAACTAGCCTTACGTTCTCTAAATTAGCAACCTCCTGTATCTGATTAAGGGTAAGCTTTACCTCAGCCATATTCGCGTATGTGTTTGTAACTGATACCCCTAAAGACTCCAAATCCGTGAAATATTCTGGGTTATCCGAGTCAAACTCAACTATTACCTCAACAAGTTCAGTCTCCTGCGGGCCCATCGGCTTCACAGCGTAGTCAGTAATCTGCTGTACGAGACTATACTCTATTTTAGGCGAGGATTCCCTTTCCTTAAGAGTCACATGAGGAGATGTCCCTGATACGGGAAATATGTAGACCGTGGATGAAACAATCAGAGTTATGAGAAAAAGGATTTGGGTCTTTGATGATTTCAATATCAATCCTTACTATTTTAGCTAATAATTATTTAACATTTATTTTCAAGAAATAATCCAAATCTCATCGAGGTGGCGTTATTGTTCTCTCTTAACCGTTAATAAGAAATGTTTAGCTAACAATATCAATCTATAGCTTACGTATACTACCAGAACTAAGGCCATCAGATATCCTGGCCCACTAAATACCAGTCCCTGAAAGCTTTCTAGGTGATGGAAGACGGTAGGTGTCTGGCTTATTTTGAAGCTAGTTTCAAGCCTCAACAAGGGATCAGCTCTTAGAGTGAGTTGAGTTGATATCATGATGGATTTGTCATAGAGCGGCCAAAGTATCGGCGTGTATCCTCCCAGCATATCAAACACTGGATGCGAAACCGTAGCCAGAAACCCGAGAATTATATACCTCGCGTATTCTCTGCGAATAAACCAGGCGACAAGGAAGAGCACTAGAAACGCTGCGAATATCACAACAGCTGAGTGGCTTGGGCTCCTGTGTATATAGAATAATACATCAAGGTCTGGTGTGATCCCCAATAACGCTATGGGAATAGCTTTCTCTGTCTTTAAACCAATTAATACGAGTAACGTAAACGGAAAGAGAAAGTGTAGGAAAACATCCAATTAACTTATCACCGCTATGATTCTATCTCTCATATAGTAGAGTAAAGCCACGAGGATAACGATACCCCCCACCAGAGCCATAGTATAATCCGTAGCCTGCTCCATTGTTATCTCGGTAACATTGTTTTCCTCATCGGATTCAACTATTCTATTTTCTGGGTCAAGGGTAAATGTTATAGTTTTATCAGATCCCTGTAGCGTTATCTTCGCCTGGAAGGCAAAGGATTCACCCACGTCCAATGCGGGGATGTTGTTTGTATCCAATAGTTCTTCTCCCGTTTTTACCTGTATTGAGGTTTCGCTGCTAGGGGCTTCGCCTTGATTAATCACGGTTATGTTTACGCTGAGTTCTCTGCCGACTATGTAGCTGGTAGGTGCCTGAAGCTGTTTTATGGTTAGGTCAGGTAGCCTAGGCTCTACATTGAGGCTTATCGTTTTATCTTGTATGTTAATGGTGTGTTGGCCCGGTGTTTCGAATACTTTTGTTAAATGTATTGAAGCCTGATACTGACCTGGTACATCAAGTGTCATGAGTTTTAGTTCCGTCATGTCTATTGCGATGGCTACAAGTGCTTGTCCCGGTTGCTCGCCTGTGTTTGTGAATAATATTGTGATGTTAACTAGTTCACCCTGTTTTGGATTGCTTGGAGCTATGATGGTGTCTGTTAGGCTTATCGCTGCTGGGGTGAGTGTCTCGGCTACGATTAATGGGCTACCCGATGCCTCGAATCGTGTCAGGTAAGCCCAAGCAACGTTTCTCTCAACATCAACACCAGTATAACTGCATAAACTCCATGAATTATTCATATAATAATAAACTCCAAGGCTATTTTCTGAAACTGTCTCGTTGTAGCTCATTTCAACATATA
>CAYTVK010000276.1:0-3146 GCA_964441725.1 uncultured Candidatus Bathyarchaeia archaeon
TCATCTGTTTAAGCCCAGACACAGACACCGAGAGATACAGCGCCTTAGTAACCCACCTGAAAGCCATAGACGCTATTCCCTACGTCTTGGTGGTGAACACGCCCAAGGAAGCCGTGGGCTTATGGAGTCTAGGAAGGGGCGTAAAACTTCCCCGAACTCTAGCGACTGCGCTCAAGGCGACAGACTATATCTACTGGTTCGCTGACTGGGACCCGGCGTTTCTCCAAGAGACCAGAGACGCTAGAGCCAGCGGCGCCCAGTTCCTATTCGGCTGGCAGCAATCCATCAAGGAGGCAATGTGGCACGTCAGGGACATAGACAGGGTGGCTATGGCTGAGAAGGCTCAGAGATGGGCTAAGATGCTAAACGAGCGTAAGGGCAAGGAGTTCAGGCTAATCACGGGTGGAGAGGAGCTAACGGGAACCACGAAAAGATTTGAGGGCTGGGGCCCCGGAACCGGTAAGGCGAGCTGGACACAGAACGAGACGATGTCCGTTGGAGACTTCGACGACGTTAACGGCGTCCAGAATATTGACTGGATTGGCACTCTCAGCGAGACCATGCCCGGCGAGAAGGCGAAGTTTACCTTCAATGACGGCGTGCTTGTAAAGGCTGAGGGAGAGATCGGTAAGATGTTCTGGAAGGCGTTGGAGACGCTGGAGGACCCCAACATGTACAAGTTCGCTGAACTGGCCATAGGCATGAATCCATACACGCGAAAAGGGTTGACAAGCCTCGGGGCACCCAACCTCGCCATGACGATTCCACCTTTCCACGAGATCAAGCAATCAGAGGGAACAATTCACATAGCCCTCGGTGACTCAGGTGGAAGAATACTGCAGGAAGGCGAGTCAAGCATAGTAGCCAAACTGCATATTGATGTGATCTCTTTCACGCCTACGTTGTACGTTGATGACGTGAAATATGTTGAGGATGGAAAACTACTCTTCGATTAAAATTACCTGAAAAAGAATACACAGAATCTCTTTTTTCCCGAATTACTCAAATCCGGGTGAATTATTCCCCTTTTTTCGCAAAGTAATAAATATTGGGGGTGGGGGTTTCATCTAAGGTGTAACGATTGAATATCTTACCACTATTCACAACAGCAGTAGCAGGAGCATTCACATACAGCCTCCTGAAGCAATATCAAGAACGTAAAAAAATCCATCAACTACTCTGGAGTATAGCGATGCTGTTCTACGCAGTATCAGCTCTAATGGAGTTCCTCATGAACCGAGACATACTGGGACCCAGTGTTCTGGCTTTCAAGATCTACTACATACTATCAGCACCACTAGTAGGCTTACTCGGCGCAGGAGTCGTATACCTTCTAGCAAGTAAAAGAATAGCAAACGGATTCACAGCGCTGATGGGAATCCTCAGCGTAGCCCTGCTAATCACAGGCGCGACACACTCACTGGACCAGGCAGTACTCGTCGAGGCTTTCCAAGGTCCTCTTGGTGTGGCTTTCCACGACGCGGTTCAAGCATTTCCAATGTCTGTTCGCATGTACGCCATAGTGATTAACATCGTCGGCGGCCTCGTCCTCATCGGGGGAGCCTTATTGAGCTTCATCAGGGATAGACGCAGGACCTACAATCTCTGGATATTCCTAGGAGGATTGGCGCCCATGATCGGGGGAAGCGCCTTGGCTTTCTTCCATGAGCCCAATCTCTTCTTCGTGTTTGAGTTAACAGGAACAGCGTTACTCTACTGGGGATTCATACTCAGTGACAGATTCATCAAGAACAGGGAAGCGCTGGTACAGGAATCCAAGGATAAGCACGCTGTAAACCCCAACTAATTCTAACCAAAATATTTGATTTAATAAAAAAATATGTGATAGGAAGCCGGTAATTGTTGGCGACTAGTCTAAATATCCTATGACATCTGGTGAAGTGAAGTACTTTCCATCAGCGAAGAGAAGAGCCTCACTTATCTTTAGCTCTTTAAGGACCTTGAAGAGTTTACTTTCTTTGATCTTTGCGGTTTTTATCTCGTTAAATGATTTTGGTTCCTTGCAATGGATCAGTACTTTCTTACAGTCCTCATCGAGTAACTGGCTTTTCAGGGAATCGACGTTAAGTCCCAATCTTACACCTGCTTTATCTAAAGATACATACAATATATACGATATATGTATATGCATTCTTAGAGGCATAAATCCAGCAAATCAGCAAAAAAAGGGGGAAAACTAGGAGAGAACCGCTTCCCCATCCTTTACATCAGTCTTCCTCGAGAACCGATACCACTTGTACCCACGCAACAAACCAAACCCAGCCAAGAGGAAAGGCCCGATGACGATAGTCATAGTCATCATACCCTGAGTGATGGTAAACAGCACGGCTAACCCGGTTCTAACTGGGACGCCCCAGTCTACCTTCGGCAACCAGGCTTGAACTATTTCCTCGGGTTCCTTTTCAAGGCTTAGATTCACTGTGATGGTGGAAAGCTCGACCCTGCTGTCGAGATAATTGATTCTTCCCTGAATGCGCTCGATATCCTCCCTGACGCTCTTAAGCTCCCGTTCAACCTTCAACACATCCTCGACGGTGTTACCCATCTCAAGTATCTCCAGGAAACGTGACTCTTGGGCCTCCAGCGCTATGAGCTGAGCTCCTAAGTCTACGTACTCTTCGGTCACATCCTCTCCCTGAAGGTCTCGGCTGTAGACCTCGCCAAGTTCCTCCAAGTCGTCGATGGCTTCATGGAATCTGCTCTGGGGAACGCGGATGGTGATTGATCCACGTTCATCTCGTGTGTTCACAGTGGATACGAAGCCCCCGTAGTTCGCTGTAATTAGCTTGACCTCATCTAGAGTGGCGTCTATATCATCAACGGTCATGGATATTCTCGCTGTGTAAACCACCATTCGCTCATAGGCATCCGAGTAATCCGCGATGTCAACCTCATCGCCCTGTGCAATTACAGAGAATAACGCCGTGATCGTAGAACCGGAGGCGGATTTGGCTGAATCGGATGCAGCTGATGCAGCTTCCGCTGCCTGAGAAGCGACCGTGATGACATCCCTTGATGTACCGCTGCCTTTGACAGTGATGGTTTCTCCGTCATCGGATAATGAAGCATTCTGGAGAGCTGACCCTACGAAAAGAGATGAGACAGTAAGTACAGCTATCAAAACT
>CAYTVK010000277.1:0-3144 GCA_964441725.1 uncultured Candidatus Bathyarchaeia archaeon
GGACATTGCATCAATAAATGATTTTTAAAGTAAATAAAAGATTAGAATAGTTATTTCCAGTTACCCAGCGCTTTTCTGATGTCCATTAGCTTCCCGAGGTGGTATGCGTTATGCTCTATTATGATGATTATCTCTCGGAGATACGTGTACTCATCAGAGCCGGGTACTAATGAGCGCAGATCGATTTTTGGGTCATTGACCAGTTTTACTGCTTTTTCCTGGTCGCTGAAGAAGCCGTTGACTGTTTTCTTCCATTCAGCGTCTGTGAGTTTCTTATCTGGGTCTGGCCAGAATCCTTCGGGCCAGTCTGGTGACTCCCAGTCGTCGTCTATTGCGTAGTAGAGGAGGTCTTGTTGTGCTAGTCGCATGTGTTCTAGTTCTTGGTATATTGAGTGGAGTTTTTCGTTTGGTTTCTTGTTGCGTAGCTCTGGTTTGATGCCTTCAAGTGCCTTCTTGTATGGTACAAAGGCTTGTCCACCGCCCAGTGACTTTGCTAATTGGTCTCTTAATGCATCCATGTCTATTCATTCAGTCCTATGTGATACTACTATAAACACCTCACTACCGTTATCCTGCATAGTTTTATTCGCTACAACTCCGTCCTTGTTTTATGAGTTACTCGAAGGAGACCGTTGAGTTCACTGAGGATATCAAGGCTAGGGCTATTCGGTATGGCTTTAATCTTGTTGGCGTGGTCTCGGCTGAGACTTATGATGCTTATCCGGGTCACTATATTGGTCACAGGGATTACCGGTGCGATACTTTGAAGACGGGTGACTATTTGGATGGTGCTAAGAGCTTGATAATTCTGGGTATTCAGGTTTGGGATGACCTCTTTGACATGGTGGTACGGGTGGGTGACCACATGGAGTATCCTGATGAATGGCGTGGAAGATATTATGCTCGGCGATTGATACGGCATCTTGGTAAACTTGGTTACGGAGCTGTGCTTGAGCCTGATCTATTGTCTAAGAAGCGTATGGCTCGGATGGCTGGTATAGGTGCCTTCGGTAAGCAGAGCCTGATTGTCAATCCAGAGTATGGTCCATGGATTAGACTGAGAAGTGTATTGACTGATGCTGAGCTGGTCCCAACGGAGCCTTTTACTGGAGGTCTTTGCGGTGATTGTACGAAATGTGTTGACGCTTGTCCTGTTGGAGCCTTGTCTCCTTACAAGGTTGATCCAGATCGGTGTCTGCTTGGTATGCTTTGGAGCGACAGGTTCTCCGAAAAGTACAAGGATGTATACTTGGAGCATAGCCCGCTGTTGACTGAGAATACTTGGAAGATGTGCAATACCTGTCAAGAGGCTTGCCCAATAGGCAGGGAGAAACGGCACATGAATTATGGAAGAGACACAGATCTATAGGTCCAGTTTCTTTATGGCGTGTTGAAGATTTTTTCTCGCTGTTGCCTCGTATTTTTTCCTGAAATAATCTGTTGAGTAAATGTTTTGTCTCTTTAGGAATCCTTTGAGGACTTTTTTCCTGCCTTCTCTGTGCTGTTTGTCTGGAACCCAACTATATTCTCTGTGAATCTCCTCCTCGTATCGCTGGAACTCTTCATTGGGTTTTCCAAGTATAGCTAGGTCTATGTCCAGTAATGCCCCAGTATCTTGGTCTCTTGAAGTTTCTAGGTGTTTCGTCGCTAATATCATGGCTTTGATTTTCTCTACGGTTACTTGATCTACTCCAGCTGAGAGAAGCATTTTCTCAGCGTATTCAGCGCTCTTTTCCTCGTTATCGTTTCTTCTGGAGTCGTATATTATGTCGTGGAACCAGATAGCTGCCTCAACGAAGTCCGGGTGAGGTATATGTTCTCTGGATTGGTCCAGTTCTCGTAAGCACATCTCTATGTGTACTAGATTGTGGTAGTGTCTCTGGTGTTCACCATATTTCTCAGAGATTTCTAGATATATTCCGGGTTTTATCTGTCCACCCAGTTCCTTCAATAGCTGACGGAATCTTTTCTCAAGCAGGTCCATAGACAATAGCCTTGATGTTATTGGGTTCTATTTCTTGTTAATGGTTTCCAGTAATGCTTAAACAATCACGCATTGGGTGTCTATTATGAAATCCCCAAGCTCAAACCACGTTCTACCCATAGTTATAGTTGTTCTCGCATTGGGTTTAGCAGGTAGCCTGTACCTGTACTTTGACGCACGATCTGATCTATCCACCGCGCTACTTGAGCGTGAGCAGACATCATCCAAACTACTGAGCCTATCCGAGAACTATGACAAGGTCTCATCCCAGATACAGGAGCTTACCCAGTCCAACTCTCAGCTTGGGTCAAGGATAACGGAGCTTGAAACAGAGGCAGCTAATCCTCCTGTGATCGTGGAACAGCCAGACATCGTACTGGACCTTTCCAACGAAGGCGATGTGAGGAACGTGATACTGTTGATTGGAGATGGCATGGGGGTAGGACAGCTTACCGCAGCGGAAGTGATGAACGGGGAAGATAATCTGGTCATCGGGAGCCTGCCATATATGTCCCTTGTGACCACATATTCTTCCTCAACATATGTAACCGACTCCGCTGCATCAGCGACTGCTTTGGCGACGGGATACAAGACCAATAACGGCGTGATATCCATATCCGTTGATGAAGAGTGGCTTACAACCATCGTCGAGGCAGCTGAGGAGCAGGGCTTATCCACCGGAATCGTGACAACTACCCGTGTTACTCACGCTACCCCTGCCTGTTTTATGGCTCATGTTAATAACCGGAACAATGAGGCAGTGATAGCGCAGCAAGTGCTTTCAAGCGGGGTTGATGTAGTGCTGGGCGGTGGGGGTTCTTATTTTACTTCGCTTGATCCAGCTGAAGTAGGCTATACTGTGGTTCATACTACTGAGGAGTTGATGGATGCGGACTCCGAGAAGGTGTTTGGGCTCTTTAACATGGATTACATGAGCTACGATAGCGTGAGAGACCCTGATGCTGAGCCTAGCGTAGCAGAGATGACGGAGAAATCTATAGAACTACTCTCAAACGACCCAGATGGCTTCTTCCTTATGGTGGAGGGTGGGCGTATTGATCATGCTTCCCATGATAACGACCTCGATAACACATTGAGTGAAACCTATGCCTTTGATCGCGCTGTCTTGGAGGCGCTGGAGTTCGCCTCAGGTAGGAATG
>CAYTVK010000278.1:0-3141 GCA_964441725.1 uncultured Candidatus Bathyarchaeia archaeon
AGGACAACCATGCCAAGGCTATCGCCGACGAGTAATACATCGACTCCTGCGTTGTCCAGGATTCGCGCCATCTGAGAATCATAGGCGGTGAGCATAGTCACCTTTCTTTCTCCCTTCAGTCCCCTCAGCTTATCAGTGTTCAACTTTTTCCCTCCAAGACCCATACCATAGCTGAAACCGTGTTATTAAAGGCTCCAGCGCCCAATATTATGACGTCGCTATAGTCACTCTTGGGTGTTTGGCTCGATGTAGACCCCTTTTTCGGCTAGTTTTCCGAGTCTCTCCTTCATGATATTCATGGCATCGGAGAGTGTCTTCCTGTTGCTGAACCTTGAGACTATGTTATGCAGCTCATCTCTGTTCAGCTTCTTCAATCTGTTTACCTCTGACACAAGGAGAGGCATGGCTCTGACGAAGTTATCCACAATAGTTATCGTCGCGAACTGGGCGGTTCTTGACATGGGGTTCAAGTCTACCGTAATCACCTTTTTCCCCATCCTCACCAAACCCTCTGTCCTGTCGCCGTCCTCTAGAGGCACAAAGACCACGTCCGCCTTGTAGATACCCTCTGGGTCCACATTACGTCTATCACTGAACACTTCGTCTATGTGAGCCGAAGCCGCGTCACCTACTCCGAGAACTTCTTCGGCTCCGTTGTCGCGGAGAACTTTTTCGATTGCCTCCTCTCGACCGGGTACTCTGTGGAACAGGTTAACTTCAAGTCTTGCTCCCGACGTTTTGGATAACTCGACTAGTTCCTTTGGGCAGAGAGCCGCTACGTTTCCGTTGACGGAGAGTACTGGGTGTTCAGCTAGTAAGAGGGTTACCGCTGCGGCTGTGATGGCTTTCATCCCAGATACTGTGGTCTGTTCTCCTAACATGTAATCGAAGGCTTCTCCTCTGCCGTGGGCTATGAGTCCGGCTAGGGCGACGACCTTATTGTCTACGTTGTTGGTCATGAGTTCCCTGATGCGAATAGACTGGGCTCTTGGATGGTTGTCCTCTACATGTGTTTGATCTGGCATTTCTTTCTCCCTAAATATTTACTGGCGGAGGGTGGGGAGGTATAAGTGTTTATACAAATAAATGAAGGATCAATTTATGTTTCAGGGAAATTATCCACACATCAGCCTGTACCAGCGCTAATGAGTGAATATACACACGGTAAGCCATTGATCTGGTTCGTGCACCCTATTTTTGCACGGTTTTACCCGGCAGGAACTCCTGGAATACATCCAGGATATACTTCATCGACTCCTTGGATTGGTTGTCTAGCCTGAATTTATGCTCCTTATCCGCCTTAATCTTGACGTTTATCTCGCCGGCGAAATTCGGCCCCTTCACCTCCACCATGGACACCGCGCCGTATAGTGTCTGGAAATTAGCCTTATCCGCGGCCACCATCATGTCCGGGTCAAAACCCGCAAGGTTCTCCGCCTTCGCTTCGCGATCCTTGCCGCTGAAGTGATCCATTATTGTCCCTATTGCGTAGCCTTGCATTCTACCGCCCGCGGTGCCGCCCATGGCTGCACTCATAGATCCCGCAGCGTGGGTGGCCCAGCTCCCAGTCTTCGTGAAGACCATTCGATCCTTCATGAAGAACACGGTGTACACTTTGACGGAAAACCCGGGCTGCATGAAGCCATCAAGCACAGTCGGAGGCTTCTCTACAGACATGGGTGTTGTGTGATTACTAGGTGATTGTAGAGGTGTGCCGCAGTTATTGCAGAACTTATCCCCAAGCTTCACACTTGATCCACAGTTGGTGCAGAAGGGCATATGTCTCTGATCTGACCAGATAAATTGAGTATATAAAATCATTCAGCTAAATATGATCAAACCTCTATCTCAGCAGATCAGTTAAATCATGTATACTCAAGCTGCTCACAGGCTATCTTAGAGATCCTAACCTCGCCCTGCTTTGCAAGGATATTATTCTTCTTCAACGTCCTCCGAACGCTACTTGGCAGCTCCCTAATTGCAGCCACCTGGTCTCCGCTATTCAAGATTCTAGTAAGCTCGGGGCGGTAGAAATCAACCATATTCTGAAACGTCTTCTCGCGAAGAGTCGTACCCGTCATATCGAAAAAGAGGTTATCATATCTCTTGGTCCTAGAGTTCTTCTCCTCAGCAACCCGAGCCTCAGCGATCTTTTCAGCCTCCAAGAAACCGGGGTCCCTTACTTTACGCATGGCGGTAATATCCCGAATTAACACCCGGCGCCTTATCCCAAGTTTGTCAGCTATCTCACTGTAACTATTATTCATGCCAATTCCATCAAGTATTGCCTGTCTCCGTTCTTCCCTAACCTCTCTATAACTCATAACTCGTCACCGCAATACGCTTCCCACTCAATGGAATGAGCAGAGAATACTAGTAATTACTTGTTTTTAATACATTTAAGTGGATGTATTGGTGTAAGAACTATTTCCCACCCTTAGCGGGGCAATCAGGGCTATCCGTGTGTCCAGTGATATTACATGAGATATATCTTCCACATTTTCCGCTCTTATCAGCTGTATAACCTACAAAAACTCCGCACTGATTTACTGGTTTTTGGGTCTTTTCATAGCTTCTCCTCATCATTTTAGGCTTTTCTGTCATGGTTATTCTCTACATTGCTAAGGGTTACATAGCTAATAACCAGAGAACAGAACGATACAATCAATATATAGATAAAATAAGGCATTAATTAATTGAAACGTGGGATGATATGGAAATAAAATACTTAAAATATTTAGAGTATAAAATTGATACCAAAGATACATTAAATATCTATAAAATAAGAATTATTGCATTATATGATGCTTCTTTAGTATAAATACTAAATATATGTACCTGTCATCAAAATAAACCGCATTAAATAACAATATAAATTTAACGCATGTGTATAAATCATTTAAAAAAAGTAGATAAAAAAAACAAACGTAACAATATTCATCAGAATAAATGTAACCAGATTTAATAACTGGACCCAAAGGGCCTCATCAGAATCTAGCACTCTTATTATCCACGGTTCTTATGAAATTTGATAAGTATTTTTCATCTCCACAAAACTTTTCATGAATAGCCCTGTATTCCGCTATCAGCGCATCAAACCCTGGATTAACTTTTATGGGTTTATTTAACCCCAACCCGTTC
>CAYTVK010000279.1:0-3086 GCA_964441725.1 uncultured Candidatus Bathyarchaeia archaeon
TATCCCAGTGTATCTGAGGCTCCAGTGCTCATCCCTGAATCCTATACGTCTATACAAGGGAACAGCAAGAGGCACACCATCTAATCGAATTGCCCTTGTCCCGGTGGAGACGAGGTAATCAATGGCGTGCTGCATCAGCTTTGCCCCAATTCCCTTCCCACGGGTTTCAGGCAAGACCACTAGGTTACCTATCCACGCGATATCCCCATAGTTTACTGTGACAACCATGCCGAGGTCCACTCCATCTTGATCGGCCATGAAGCAACCCTCTGGGCTGAACCTAAGAATCCGTTCATAGTCACTGGGTGTCATACCCCAGCCTACGAGGTCCATTAGCTTCATGAAAAAACCTAGATCGTTCTCGGTCATGACGCGGAAATTAATCATGCAGAGAAAATACGCGTACCAGAGATAAATTAATAGTCCATGGCTTTGAGTGCCATCATGAGTAAGTCAGCGAAGAAACCCTCATCCAGAGGCTTCCCCTTATCCGAACCTGAGCACTCATGATCTATACCGAATATGAAGAAGTCTTCCTCTTTCTCTAGCCAAAAGGGATACATTCTGCACAGTAGTGCTCTGTGGTCGTAGATTTTACAGCCATTGCCAGAGTAGAAGACACATTTTCCATAATCTTTGCACATGAGCCCGGTGAAGTTGCCTTCATCCCATTCATCGAAGAAAGCCCTTGCACCTGTCTTCTTTATCCGGTCAATGTCCTCGGGTAGAAGTCGTATCATCCGTGTGTGTTCATCGATGTCTCCGCAGCAGTCGCCGCAGTCAATGCACGCCCAGCTCGCATCAGCGGGATAGAAGAACTCAACTAATTCAACCTCGTCTCCTCTAGGGTACTCCAGTATACTCATGTAGAAGTTCGGCTCAGCCATCTTTCTCGCCTAATCTGATGCTATCTTCACTGCTTCCTCGGCCAAGACTTGAAGAGGATCAACAACAGGCACACTGAGGTCACCGTCATGTAATACAATGCTCACCTCAGTGCATCCGCAGATCACAGAATCCGCGCCAGCCTCAATGAGCTCCAAGGATACGCGGCGCAGGAGTTCTTCGCCTTTCTTCAGGTCTCCCGTCTTGATGTACTTGTAGATGGCATCCATCACGTCCTTCTGAGAGGATTCACTTGGGGGGATAATCTCAATGCCTTTAGCAGCGTAGTTATCGTGGTAGAGCCTGCTTGTTAGGGTTCCATCGGATGCTAGCAGCCCAGCCTTGCGAACTTCTGGATATTTCTTAGAGATATACTTCGCGCTGAGCTTGATCATATGCAGCAGGGGTATTCCTAGCTGAGCCTGAATCTGTGCATGGAAATAGTGGGCGGTATTGCATGGCATTATGAGCAGGTCTGCGCCTGCTTTCTCAAGTCTCTTCCCAGTCTCAACCAGTAATGGCAATGGGCTGGGTCCCGTTCCTAGAATAGCAGGGGTCCTGTCTGGTATCTTTGAGTTACTATCTATGATTACGTGTAAGTGATCTTGATCCCGTTTCACGGGTGTTGCCCGTATGATCCTATAGAATAGATCGGCGGTAGCCTCTGGACCCATTCCGCCTAGTATGCCGATGGTTTTCTCGCCCAAAGCTGTTCAACATCTTCTATTCGCGGAGGTTTTTAGGGATTATCCCCCGCTTCCAGTCAGTCTCTATGCTGCTATGAAGATCTCAGATAGTAATCTGGGTGATATGGATAGAGGATACTCAAAATCGCTAAAATGCAACAATAATTATTGAACTAGCCACAGAGGTAATCCAGCATAGTCGCGATCTGCACCTTAGCGGTGGTCACAAGATCATCAACCGTGATGCACTCATCAACGCCTCCCATGGCGTAGACTCTCGGCCCGTAGCTCACAGCGGGTATGTCCTTTTTTCTCCAGAACCTGCAGTCTGTTCCCCCGGATGTGAAGCTGTAAAGGGGCTCAGTGCATGTCACCTCTCTGTGGTTCTTCGCAAGTACCTCTGTAATAGGCGCGTGGATGCTGGAGTAGGTTGCCTCTGTGACTATCTGAGGGGGTCTCGCCCAGCTTACCTTTATTGATTGATCAACCTCGTGTATTTTCTCCTTGATCATCTCTGTGATCTCATCTGGGGTTATGCCAAGGGGAAGTCTTGTATCCACTTTAACCTTGCAGTACGCGGGGACAATGTTGTCCTCGCTCCCTCCCTCAATGGTGCCAATGTTTACAGTTACTTCTTTGAGTACATTAGTCATGGTCTCGGACTCGTGACCATATTGCTGCTTGTAACCCTTCATCACCTCTTCAGTAAGCTTAAGAGTCTCTTCAGTGAGTCTAGCAGGAGTTCCTTGGAATTTCTCTACAAGTGGAAGGATTCGCACCATCTTCATTATCGCGTTCTCCCCCACATACCCAGCGAAGCTACCGTGTGCCGCCTTACCCTCAGCTTCCAGCACTATGCTTACCCTTGATTTCTCTCCAATTCTTACAGTTAACCCCGATGGCTCACCATTTAATACCGCGTCACCTAGAACCTCTGGCTCATGGTCTAGAAGCCATAATGCACCCCACTCACCCCCAGTCTCCTCATCTGATGTCCCAGTGAAGGTCAATCTACCGCCATGACCGAACTTGGCTACTTTAACGAAACTGTAAAGGAGGGCAGCTAATCCTCCTTTCATGTCTCCTGCTCCTCTACCATAGAGCCTACCCTCTTTGAACTCACCTGAATATGGTGGTATGCTCCATGGCTCACCCACTTCTGCTGGGAAGGTATCGAGGTGTCCATTCAGGACGAGGTGGGGTTTCCCTGACCCCACCGTGGCTACTATGTTGGCTATACCCGGCTTTGTCTCTATTATTTGGGAGTCTATTCCGTTCTGTGAGAGGTACTGTTTAATGTACTCAGTAATAGCTGTGGTGTCTCCGGGGGGATTATCGCTTGGTATTCTTAGGAGGCTCTGGAGTAGCTCTGTAAGCTCTCTCCTATCGTTGACCTGATTTATTAGAACTTGCTTCGATGGCGCCATGTATATGAAAAACAGTTGTGGGTTTTGATTCTTACGGGTTACTGGTTGAGCTTCTTCACAAGATTAGTAACCCGCTCAGCCAGCTTCT
>CAYTVK010000280.1:0-3085 GCA_964441725.1 uncultured Candidatus Bathyarchaeia archaeon
CAAGTCGGGGCTACTATTCTGCATCGTGTGGTTTCTAGATTGTTCTATGATCGAGGAGTTGTATTGGACTCGACATATCAGTTGAATATAGGTGGCAATACGGATTTTGAGAACATGACCGTCGAGAACAGGTTACAAACTAAACGGATAAGCAAGACGGAAGCAGTGCAGAGCCTAATACCATATAAGGTACCCACACGCATCGGGCCCAGCGACTATGTTCCATTCCTCGGGGACCACAAAGTATGCTATATCAGGATCAACAGCCATAGTTTTGGTAACCTACCTATTATCCTCGACGCAAAACTTGTAGTGAATGATAGTCCTAACAGCGGAGGAGTAGTAATTGATGCCATCAGGGCTGTAAAGATCGCGCTGGACCGGGGTATAAGCGGACCACTGCTGGGAATCAGCAGCTATAGCTTCAAGCATCCGCCACAGCAGGTACCGGATGATGAAGCCCACCGATGGGTTGAGGATTTCATCGAAGGAAAAAGAGAGAGATAAATCAGAGCCATAGTTTTAGCTCTATCTCTGCTTCCTCAGGGTTCCCAGAGGCGTGAACTAGATTTTCCACTGCTCGTCCCTCAGAAGTACTCTTTACTATAGAATCAGCGCCTAGATCACCGCGTATTGTTTCCTTCTCAGCAGTAGCAGGGTCAGTGTAACCAGTAATTCGTCTGACTTCTGTTATAGCGTCTTCACCGCCAAGCTTCAAGGCTAATACTGGTCCTCTGCTAAAGTAGCTTCTCAATGCTTTAAGCACCTTCTTACCGTGAGCTTCAGGGTCTTTAATATCGGGCACAGCTGCCTTCGCCTTATTACCTATAGATAAGGCCATGGTGTCCGGGTAATGTTTCTTCAACTGATCCAGCTCGACCTTCGAGTAATATTTCATATCCAGAATCTTTAGCCCAGCATCCTCGTAGTACTTGATGATTGAACCTACTTTGCCTCGCTCCAAGGCATCTGGCTTCAAAATAACTAATGTTTCCTGATACATATGGGAGACCGATCACAAGCATCGTTTAAAGATTTGACTATAAAAAAAGAGGAATAGCATCACTCTTTTCGATAAGACACAGTTCTATACGGGATCGTTGACAGTACACGTATGTTATCCATTGTTAGCTCGGATTCGTGTTCTTTGAAATATTCCTCATGCAATGGATCATATCTGCTTTCATACAATGGGTCTGCTTTGATTAGAAGATGCATACGGATTGCACCCGGTCCGAGTCGAGTGGTGAAGGTGCAACCGAGTACTGGACACTTGAAGCGATCTATAATTGTGCCATCATCTGCGAGTGAACAATATTTTTTCAGGTTCTCGGGGATGTTAAGACTCATTTTCCCCGTGAATATCATGATCGCAATGAGTGATATATGCATTACCAAAAATATAGGGTAAAACCAGTACAAGTAACATAATCAAAGTATTTTTAATAAAATTAAATACAAAATAGAGCAAACTGAGAGAGTAGGATTATCTTCGCTGCCTTAGACTCCAAGCCTCGGTCCACTTGAATTTACGGGGATCACGCTTGAGGTCAATTGCACTCTTCTTGCACTTGCTGGTACAGAACCTGAGAACCCTGCCGTCACGACGGACAAAATTCATCCCTGTTCCTGGTGCAATATCAGTGCCGCAGAAACTACACTTGTGGACTTGTGGCATCATAAATCACCTATCGGATCTTCCTCGCCTCACGCTCTGTCTCGCGTAGAAGCAGTATATCATCGATCCTGACTGGTCCTTTCACGTTTCGCGTGATGATACGTCCCTTGTCTCTGCCTTCGTCAATCCTGACTCTCACTTGCATAACCTCTCCAGTCAACCCTGTTCTTCCAAGGATCTGGATAACGGTTGCTTGCGTAAGGAGATCAGAATCTTGACTCATTTTACTTCACTAACTCTTTTACTTTAGCGACAATCTCAGCTAGGAGGCTCTCGGCGTCACCGGCTTCCTCGATGGCTGCTGCTGAAGAGCCAACGCTGATGCCTAGTGCTGCGCCAATTCCTTCCTTTGTTGGGACATACACGAATGTTGCCTTCCTCTCCTCACATAGCAGTGGTAGGTGTGCCACGATTTCTGGTGGCTGGACATCCTCCGCTATGAGTACGAGCTTGGCTTTGCCCCTCTCGATGGATTTAGTTGCCTCGTTTGTTCCCTTTCTGATCTTTCCTGTCTCTGTTGCTATTTTTAGTGCTTCGTAAGCCGCGTCTGCGACTTCTTTCGGTACTTCGAACCTTACGTAGAAGGGCTTCGAAGGATCTACATCTCCGGACATTTCATTTCCCTCTTAAATGGTACATAGCCTTACCAGTTCGTTCTTTATTAAACGTATCGTTAGTTGTGAAAAATGGTGTATTAATTATGTGTATAATAAGCTATGAAGGGCTTGCTCTGTTCAACCCGGCAGTACCCGAAGCGTTCAAACTGGAACATGTCATCAGTCTTCATATTTTGGACGCTTTCCTCAGCGAGTCCAATCGACTCTGAGGCGTCTGGCATTATCACTTTTGCGTCAACTCCTTCACCGCGTGTGAGCCAGTTGATGAAAGGCGCTTCAGCGTCTCGCGCTATCTGGTAATCTACTGAGTGGAATTCGCCTTTCAACTCCTCGCCTACATCGGTTATAGATATGTTCGCCAACCCCATCAGACGGATAAGAGCGCCTTTCTTCATCTTATCTAGGTCGTTTCTGGAGAGATTAAGATAGATAGCTCCATCCTTGGGCTCCAGAACATGAACTCTGTTTCCCCTTTCAGGGTAATCAGGATGAACAGGCAGCTTGGCAGTTAAAATATTCTTCACACCGTTGACTGTGAGCTTTATCGGGTCCTCAACGAAACTATACCTATTGCTATATGGCTCGATGATCTTTCGATTTTCCGCCGCGAAGTTATCCCAGCTAATTGAGATATTAACCGGCTTAGGTCCGACCTGAATCATAATCCGGCGTATTGTCTCTGGCTGTATCCCTCGTCTTCTCAGCGCCTTGAGAGTACCGAGTCGTGGGTCATCCCAGCCAGAATAAGTGCCATCATCTATGCCTGCCCGCATCTTGGATTTACTGAGGA
>CAYTVK010000281.1:0-3048 GCA_964441725.1 uncultured Candidatus Bathyarchaeia archaeon
AGGATATGGAGAAGTTCGTTGATGAGATCAAGAAATCTCTTGGAGCCGCCTTTGAAAGCGATGACTATGCGAACCGTAAGGAAGATACTCTCAAGCAGTATGAGGAAAAGAAACAGTCTTTGATGAATGAGCTTAACAAAAAGGCTCAAGACGCGGGTTTTGCCCTTCAACGGAGTCAGATAGGTGTTCTCATTGTTCCAGTGATAAATGGACAGATAATCAATGAGCAGCAGTTCAGCATCCTCCCACAGAATGTTAAAGAGGAGATACAGGACAGGCGTAAAAAACTCCAAGACGAGTTACGTATGGCTTTCAGGCAGTTCAGGGAGATGGATAAGGAGGCAGATGCGGCTGTTGAAAAGTTCAATAAAGAGGTCGCTAACTTCGCCCTTGAACCTCTTCTTGAATCCATGAAGGAAAAATACGGTAACATGGAGGAATGCACAGAGTATCTGGAAGCCGTTAAGAAGGACCTTCTCAACAATCTTGACTCTATTTTGGGTTCCCAGCAGGAGCCGGAGAACCCGTTGGCGGCAATGATGGCGAGCAGTCAGCCTGATCCAACAGAGAGATACGTTGTCAACCTCATCGTTGATAACAGCAAGCTTGAGGGCGCACCAGTCATAATGGAGATGAATCCAGGGCACGACAAGCTATTCGGTGCAACCGAGAAGGAAGCCCGGTTCGGCACACTTGTAACCAACTATACGATGATACGAGGGGGAAGCGCCCATGAGGCAAACGGTGGGTTCCTCATTCTACCAATAGAGGAGCTTGCGAGAAACCCTGGAAGCTATGAGACGCTGAAGCGCACAATTCTTGATAAGAAGCTGGAGATCGAGGAATTAGCGGCTAGACTTGGTTACATCAGCACCCGTAGTCTCCGCCCTGAGCCAATCCCCTTCACTGCTAAAGTGATTCTTGTCGGTGAGTCTAGGTACTACTATATGTTGCATCAGATGGACACCGAGTTCAAGAAGATATTCAAGGTCAAGGCTGAGTTTGACAGCAGCATGAATAGGAACGCCGAGAATGTTCAGGAATACGCTAAGTTCATGTGTACTCTATGCAACAAGGAGGAACTCAAACACCTTGACAGCAGCGGGATCAGCAGCATAATCGAGTACAGCAGCAGGCTTGCAGCTGATCAGGAGAAGCTCTCAACCCAGTTCGCCGAGGTCAGCGACATCATCAGGGAAGCCAACTATTATGCCCAGACCAATGGTAACAAGTTCATCACCAAAGATGATGTGAATAAAGCCATTGAGGCTAAGGTTTATCGCAGTAACCTCATCGAGGAGAAGCTTGAGGAGATGATTGAACGGGGGAGCATCCTCGTTGACACTGATGGCGAGAAGGTGGGGCAGGTAAACGGTTTAGCTGTGCTCAGCTTAGGCGACTACATGTTCGGTAAACCCAGCAGAATAACCGCAAGCATCGGTCTCGGTAAGAAAGGAATTGTCGACATCGAGAAAAAAGCAGACATGGGTGGACCGATCCACACAAAGGGTGTAAGCATTCTAACAGGGTTCCTCACAAGTCGTTACGCGAAGAAGCATCCGCTGAGTTTGACCGCGAGGCTTACCTTTGAGCAGAGTTACAGCGGAGTCGATGGTGACAGCGCGAGCAGCACAGAGACGTATGCTCTTCTTAGCGCATTTAGCGAGAAGGCTATCAAACAGAGTTTCGCTGTTACAGGCTCAGTGAACCAGAAGGGTGAGATCCAAGCCATCGGCGGCGTAAACCAGAAGATAGAGGGTTACTTTGACCTATGTAAGGTCAGGGGCTTATCCGGTGAGCATGGTGTGGTTATTCCTCAGAGCAACGTGCAGAACCTGATGCTAAGAGAGGATGTTGTTGAGGCTGTGAAGAATGGCAAGTTCCACATCTATCCTGTCTCATCCATCGATGAGGGCATCGAGGTGCTTACAGGAGTTCCCGCTGGCGCGATGGATGACAAGGGTGAGTATCCTGAGGGTACTGTCAACTATCTTGTGCAGAGTAAGCTGGATGAGATGGCAAAGCTTCTCGCGAAGAAGAAAGACGACGACGAATAAGCGCACTCTTTTTTATTCACCTTTTATCCCTATTTCAAGGAATAATAGATGTCTGAGGAAATCTATGACGTAATAATCGTAGGCGCAGGTCCAGCTGGGTTGACCGCTGGGCTCTACACCTCAAGGCACAATAATAAAACCTTGATTCTTGAAGGTAATAAAGTAGGTGGAAAAGCCCTTGAAGCTCACTGGGTTGAGAACTATCCGGGTTTTCCAGATGGTATCAGCGGGGAAGACCTGATGGCTCTGATATGGCAGCAGGCACTCAAGTTTGGGGTCGAGGTAAAACAGGAAACCGTTATCGGTGTCAGCGACTTCGGAGACTTGAAGATGCTTAGCACCCGCTCCGGTGGCTTCTATCAGGGAAAATCACTGATCCTAGCTACAGGCATAAGCAGGCAAAGGCTCAGCGTGAAGGGCGAGGGTGAGTTCAAGGGTAGGGGTGTAAGCTACTGTGGAGTCTGTGATGGTCCTTTCTTCAAGGATAAGATAGTTGCCATCGTGGGCTCAGGGCATGAGGCTGTCCACGATATTGAGTTATTGAGTGAGACCTCATCCAAGGTCTACGCGATTCCGGGTAAGAAGGGTTACAGTGAGGATTACCCCGCGCTTAAACAACTCAGGGACGACCCTAAGGTGGTATTCATCGAAGGCGCAAACATCACCGAGATCGGTGGAACCGATTTTGTAGAATACATAAAACTCGACAACGGTGAAGAGGTGAAACTCGACGGCGTATTCATTATCCTTGAACACATACCCACCTCAGGCATTCTTGAAGACGCAGGTGTAATCACTGATGACGGTGGATGTATCCTCTCAGACAAGGATCAGAAAACAACCGTATCGGGAATATTCGCTGCAGGAGACTGCTGCTGCAAGGGGCTGCAGATAGTAACCGCTACCGGGATGGGTGCTACCGCTGCCATGAACGCGATGAAGTATGTTAAGGAACTTGGGCGGAGATGAAGAAAGTAGAGCTATTTTACAG
>CAYTVK010000282.1:0-3045 GCA_964441725.1 uncultured Candidatus Bathyarchaeia archaeon
GCCTGGACCCGACTGCCCCTGCCAACCCACGTACATGGCTGCGACGAAGCCTACACCGCCTACTAGGCCCATCCATAGGGCTAGTACGCTGTTCTTTTGGGCTTCCTCGGTCATGTCGTGTCTGATGAGCTCGTAGCAGCATAGTGTGGTGACTTCCCAGAAGAAGTATAGCCAGTATAGACTGTTGCTGTACACCATGCCGTTCATAGCTCCGAGGAGGAGCATCATGTAGAAGAAGAACCTGCCTTGGCGGCTCTTCTTCAAGTGTAGATGCTGCTCGTGTTCATCCATGTAGCTCAGCGCGTAGATTATGACAACGGACCCTACGATGTTTACGATAAGGGTCAACAGTATTGATAGACTGTCTACCATGATGATATTCTCCACGTGGGTTCCCTCAACCACGAACTCAAAGTAAGCAGCTGGGATAATCTGGGCTAAGCTTAGAGCGATTACCTGCATGCTCTTGGCTTTTACCCCCGCGTAGAGGAAGTAAATAAGCAGGGCGAAGTCCAATACGACTACTCCCTGATCGAAGATATGTTCTGGCGAGAACATTACTCCGCCTGCCTGATAGAGCAGGACGGCGGATGCGATTAAAATTATTGAAGAGAGTGAAACGATGGCTGTGCGAACACGTTTATCGTTTAGAAGAAGCAGGGCAAGCGCAGATATAACTGGGAGCCCTACGTTTAGCGTGACAAGTGTCTCAGGGTTCAATCTTTTTACCTCTTAGAGATCGGATGGATTTCCTAGGTATCCTTGGTTCCATGTTATGCCTCTAGATGAGGTTCGACTGTCTGAGCACTCCATATGTCGTTGTCTTTGTAGCTTTCTAGGTCTTTGATCGTGCAGTGCACGATTTTTCTCTTCAGCCCAAGGTTGTCAAAGACATGCAGTGTCCCTGCCTTATCTGCCATACCGGGCAGATACATCGCGTATCCCTTTGGGGGGGTGCCGCTGATGGCGAAGAACACGGCGCCGAGACTGTTTTCGGCACATGGTGACTTATGGATATACATTTCCCGTAAGGTCTTGTCTTCCTGAGTTTCAAGTATGATGTCTTGAACTTGTTTTACAATTAATTCTTGCATTTTTTTGTTCCTCCTAATCCGTTTTTAATGCATCATTGAGCGACGACGTCCTAGCTTGAAGAATATCCTTGATGGTAATGATTGGCGTTCCATCAGAGCCGAGCGCTTCAATGATTGATTCTGCTCCAGATTTCCTCGTCATACGTCTCTGATCGCATTCCTTTGCGACGAGACGCTGTAGAAGAGCGCTATCTCGCTCAGCGATGTTCATGGCAAGTCGTTCGCCTGCATCGCAGTCGTTGCAGACATTGTCAACTAGGTGGAAAATGTTGTTCTTGTATATGATTAGACTATCATAGAGTTTCTTGAACTCTTCATCCATTTCCTGACTTGTTTTCTTTGCTCCAAAGAATACAAGGTTGTCTTTCTCATTATGACCCATATCTATCTATCCCCTAATCTGAGGTGACAGTATATACTAGATTAATATAAAATGGGTTTACAAAAAAAATGATAAAAATGTAAAATGTGTTAAAAAAAGTTATTCTGTATGTTGGAAACTGGGTAATAGTTTTCATTAATTGGTTAAAAATTGTGAATGTTTTCCAATATATACAATATAGAAAGATGGTATATATTGGGGCGCAAAGTATTAATGATAGTTATAATGGATAGGATAAGATGTCAGAACTGCTAGAGGACAGGGATAATCTAAAGCTGATGGAAGCCTTGGTATCAGGCGACGCAGTCAGTGTAAACATCAGCGAATTATCGAGAATACTCGGAAAACACAGGAATACAATCAAGAACAAGGTTGACGAGATACTCAACCACAAGATACTGAATCCCCCGATTTATCCATTCCATGGACTTTACAGGGTTTATCCTCTTCTCGCGGTGGTCCACATGGATATTCCTGATAGCAAAGAATGCGCAGATGGCATTATTGAATGGATTAAAGAGGACCCTAAAATCTTCGCGGCGTTCAGAACCCGTCAGGGAGAATACGATACATTACTGTTTACTTATCACGAGAATATTACTGCATATCAGATCTGGATGTTGACTATCCCAAGTATTTTGAAGATTAAATACGGTGTATGTGAGGATCAGACAAGTTTCGAGTCCAGTACCGCATATTTTAGTAATCAACTGATGATCAAGTATAATCCCAGTACAGGGATCAACCTCATTGAAAGAGATTTCAAGGAAAAAGGAGGATTAACTCTCAGAGGGTATGAACTGGATAAGCTTGATCTCGATATTATAAGATGCCTAGTAAATGGAAAAGGGATAAAGACCAATAACACGCTTCTCTGCGAGATAAGCGGCTTACATAGGAAGACCATTGAGAAAAGAATCGTGGCGCTTCAAAAAGAAGGACTTCTTGGGATACCATTATGCAGATTTCCAAATTTCTTCGTCCCTCCGAATTATCTCTTAACCTACACACTGGTACAGTTCAGGGAACTCGATGAGAAGGTCCTCAACGAGTTAATCATTGATACGAATATACCCATCGCGATCCAGACAATTAACGGTAAGTTCAATATGCTTCTCTTCGGAAACCACAGTTCCCTTGATGATCACTTGAAATGGGAGGAGAGATACCGCACAATGTTCTCTGATAGCTTGGGCTCCGCACAGATCGTCTATCTTAGCCCTGAGATGACGATAAACTTGGACCAGCAACTCGTGAGCTTAAGCTACATAAGAGAAAAGCTTGGCACTATGGAGAAAGTGGACCTCGGTAGAACCATCAGGCAGCTTGAGGAGGCTAGGGCAAGGGTTCTATATAATTTCCCAAAGGGGCTAGGCGTAGCTCAACTGGATTGATGTATTCTAGGTGTAAAGTCTCATGAAGAGAAGCATGCCTATGATTACTTCAGTCATCCAGAATAGGCTTAGTCCTAGCATCCATTTTTTCCTCTGAAAGCATGTTGGCCCAGGCTTCTGGAACCTCCATTCCGCCAATATGTAGACGCTTATTGCGATTATGGCTACGCCTAGG